>JARRPX010000077.1 GCA_037382465.1 Anaerolineales bacterium
CTCTACCCCACGGGAGGTCCGTTTCCCGATTGCTGTCAGACTCTTCACTGACCGCAAGCGGACAATAAGCTACCTTTCTCTTGCCGGAGGAATGAAACGCCGGAAGCCGCGGCGCGATCGGAATTCAGCCGTGATCATTTCCGCGGTATTTCAGCCGCAGGAATCGAAACACCTCGAGTCTCCGATATATCCCCACCAGTATGGCAGGCAGAGCCGGCGAAGCGCTTTCCAAGTCGATCAATTCAGGCTCTACTGCCTGGATCTTGCGTTGCTTCCGGCGCAGTTCACAACCGTGGTGAGCCATTACGTTTCGCAGCCAGTCGACGTGCTCGCCGTACGGCAAAGGGATCAAGATATCATCTTCCCGATACGTCGCGATCACCGGCGTTTCGTACTTACGTCCGCTGCGCCGCCCCTCATGGACGAGCACCGAAAATGGGCCGATCCCGCGCCGGGCGATAAACAAAGTAATGTGGTTGAGGAAATATTTGTTGACAAAGCGCATGCCGTTCGCTAATCGCTCATGTAAAGAGAGTTTACTTTGCGCCATGGAACCCTCCTCTCAGCTAAGCCCGAGCTGCGGCCAAATCGCTCCGGACCATCGGGAGATCACCAGGCCAATGCCTTCCCTTCTGGGTCGACATACACCGGTCCATCCAGGGACCAGGTCTTGGTCAGCAGTTTGGCCATGTCCTGGGCTGCTTGCCGGGTTGTTATCGGCGCTTGCGAACCGCCCATGTCCGAGCTGAACCATCCGGGATGCAGCGCCAACACCTAGATGCCGTCTTCTTTATAAGCATTTTGCAGCAGCCGGCTGGCCATGTTCAGCGCCGCTTTGGACATGCAGTACGAATATTCGTTCTTGCGCCACGCCGTTCCGATCCCACCGGCTTCGGAGGAGATATTGGCGATCAACTTCCCATTCCCGCGCCGCAGCAAGGGGAGTGCGTGCTTGATCACGATCAACGGCGCCACGGCGTTGATAGAAAAGGTCGGCAGATACACCGAAAAATCCACCTGCTCGAGCTCCGGTTTGGAATGCTCCAGATGTACCGCGGCGTTGTTGATCACGAGATCGAGGTGCCCGAATTCCTCCCCGATGCGCCGCATGATGTCCGCGATGGCGGGCTCGTCCGTAACGTCAGCCGAATAAAGCAGCAAATCATCCGGGAACTCATCTCGCAGTTGAAGCAGCGCTTCGCTTTCGCGACGGTTGATGGCGAAAATCCGATGAGCCTGCTGGAGCAGGATGCGCGTCAATTCGAGGCCGAGACCGCGGTTGGCGCCGGTGATGAGCACGTTTTGAGGCATGGTTTCCTCCGTCGGAGATGATCGTGGTTTGCGTTTAGATAGGGTAATCCCATCTACCTGGATACTACCGCGATCGGCGGCGATTCGATGACCGCACTGATGAACATCAAGCCCAGTAATCTGGCGTTTAAAATGGAACGGATGGTTTTGATGAACGGGAACATTTCTACATCTCCAGGGCGTGCCTGGATTCAGGCGTAAGTCGAATGGCGATCAAGGGCCGCAGCCGATCGCCACGGCCTGATGGATTGCTCGCAAAAGCGAGCGCTCGTCCCGGGAGTCCTGTCCGAGTTCCCAGATCATCACGCCGCCATAGCCATGATCGCGGGTGTAGCACGTTTTGTGTTTCACGGTAAGGACACCGTTGAAATAAACGCCCTCGACTTCGTCGATGCCAAAACCGGGAGCATATAATTCGACGATTTCGGCGTAGGCGGACGAAGTGGTCGGATGAGTCGTACGGCGGCCATAGAACGGAATCCCCAAAACCAACTGCTGCGCGGAGAATCCCGCCTCCTCGAACAGCGTCAGATCCTTTACGGCATCTTCGAAGGTGGAATGCCGGCTGCCATGATCGTAGGACATGACGTGGATGCGGTCGATGTCAATGAAAGCTTGAAAGTCGATATCCTCGTGAGGATACAGGGCAACGCTGACGATCAGTCCTGCCTGTTTGACCGCCGAAATCAATGAGACATAACGCAAGGTTTGGAATTCTCCCACGGGGAACTCCCAATCGAAATCAACGCCGTCCAGATCGTTCGCTTCGCAGAATCGCACCACGTCATCCACGAAATTGCGCCTCGATCCCCAATCCGCGATCGCTTCGATAAAGTGTTCCGAGCGGTCGTAGCCGCCTATCGATAGATGCAGACGCGTGCCGTATATCTGTTTGACTTCCCGCATGGCCTCCAGGCGTTCGGGGTTGACCCGCCGCGTATCCAAACGGCCATCTTCATCCGGTTCCGCAGAGAAATAGACCAAATCCGTCAGGCAGCTGCCCCAGGATGGTTCGAAATCCCGGTACTCCGGCAGGTAGCCAACGACCAGGAAATCGTCACTCATCTCCAGCGAGGTTTGGCACCAGGTGGAAGGCGTTGGCGTAGCAGAGAGCTCGCGCGTCGGAGTCGAAGATATATCGGCGAGCGGTGTCACACCGGATGTGGCAGTATCGAAGGTGCGCAGCGTCGAGTTCGAAGAAACGGTCGGGGTCGATCTCCCGCAAGCAGCGATCAGCCAAAGGAAAACTGGGAGCAGGCAGAGCATCTTTGAGTCCCTCATATCAATGCCGATCACCCATCACTCGCAAGGTGTCGAGCGCTCTCGCCCGCGAATCCCACGGCACGAAGAGGTGATCGTGATAGTACGCCGAAACCGGGTTGACGCTGATGCCCTCTTCCGCCAGTTTGTCCGTGATCGCGGCCAGGAAGCCTACTGCATTCAGCGAGGAATGCACGTCCAGGGTGATGCAGGCCCAAATGGAGTCGTACGGCAGATCACAATCGCGCGCTTCCTCCTCGTCGAGGATAATGCTGACCCCTTCCGCCTCGAAGAAGGTACCGAGCGGCTTGAACGGCAGACGCTCGTACGTTTCCGCATCTACGCTGCAAAAAACGTATGGGGATTCGTGCAGAATAGGCTGCATGTTATTCAGTAAGGTCGATAGATCGGATTCCCCGCTCATCAAGCTGCTTCACTCCGGGGAATGAACGATTGCATCATCCCAACCTCGAGATATTCAGACTTCATTTCCTGGCTTTACTGCGCTAAATACCCCAACGAAGGTGTTCTTGTACACACAATCCACGTCCACAAAGCCGGCGTCTGCAAGCCACTTCAGCTGATCCGTGAGCAGGGCGTCCTGATCGTACGCTTTACGGCGGACGATACTTTCACGAATCCGTCCTTCTTGCGCACCTCGCGCTCGGACCATCGTCAGCCAGCGCGACCAGTAGAACTCCTGCAGGTTTGGGGTCGGGCCCTTGACTTGATCGACATTGATGAACATGCCGCCTTCACGCAGCGCAGCATAGACGCCGTGAAAGAGGTTCTGCTTCTCTTCATCCGTGAGGTGATGGATGGACAGGCTGGAAACCACCAGGTCGAAGTCCGCCGTGAAGTCGATCGCGCGGTAGTCATCTACGATGAACTGGAACTGCTCGATCTTGTCTTTGAAGCGCCGACGCCCGGCGGCCAGCATTTCCTCCGCTACATCGATCAACGTGAATCTGGCCTGCGGACACTTCTCCAGGACGTGCTGCGAGAACAAACCCGTGCCCGCGCCCAGGTCCAGCACTTCTATGCCTTCTTCCGGCTTGAAGGGGATCAAGTCCTTCGCGATGGCGAAGATGGCCTCATAGTCGGGCAGGGCGGCCTTGATCCAATCATCGTAGTATGTCACGGACTCGTCGAACGCATCACCGATAGTCACAGATAGGCTCCGAACTCAAACATGAAAGCAAACGGCAATCTTCATTCTTCATAGATACACAGCGAAATCTTGTCACCCGGATGAGCACCTGATTCATACGCCGGGAACTCGCCAATTCTTACACAATGCGACCCGACTGTAAAGATTTCTACCAATCGCGGACCCAGAGGGTATGCAGAAAATACGAAATGCATTGACAATTCGCCGGAGGTATGCCATAATCAACCCGCATACATACCGTACGTTCAGTATGAGTGATCCGATGACCGAAATGGCGGAAGCCAAAACCCAGAAGCAGCTGCAAAGCGAACGCACTCGCCGGCGCATCATCCAGGCGGCCGCGGAGCTTTTCGTGCACAAAGGCTTCAACGGCACCTCGATCTCCGATCTGGCCGAAGCGGTCGACCTGACCAAGGGTGCCATCTACCATCATTTCGAAAACAAAGACGCCATATTTTTCGCCGTGGTCGACATGGTGCGTCACGATTGGAATCGGGCCGTGGTGCGGGACGTGATGAAGGCCAAAAATGCATTGGATCGGATTTCCGTGCTGCTCGACAACCACACGCGCGTGGTGCGCGAAAATCCGACGCTCTGCCTGGTGATGGCCAGCCTGGTCACGGACACCGATCTGGACGATAAATCCGATTTCGCCGTCGCGCTGGTGGAGGTTTACGAGGAATTGACGGCTTTCATCGAGCGCATCGTCCAGAAAGGCCAAACGGCCGGCGAGGTCCGCTCTGATTTGGATGCGCGTATGGTGGCGCTCAACATTGTCGGCATGATGCGGGCAACATGCTGCCGCATGCTCAAGCGTTTGAGCGCCGACGACGCCGGCGACCCTGAGTTTTTTTCGTATAGATACATACCGAACGTTAGGTATGGACGATCAACGTGGTTCATCAGCCTTCGTCCCAAGTTTCCATTTACAAAGACGGACGAAGTAAAAAGGAAAAACTCCGTGGACCAAATTCAAACGAGCTACCTGCCCACCTATGACGGCTGTTTCGTGTGCGGCCAAGCACATCCCCGGGGCCTGCGCATTCGTTTCTTCACCGGCGACTTCGGCCAGGTACGTGCGCGCTTCACGCCGGACCCCATGTTCTGCGGATATAAAAATATCGTGCACGGCGGCTTGATCGGCGCCCTGCTGGACGAGCTTCTGGGCTGGCCGATCGCCTTGCAGACCGGGCGGATGTGCGTGACCGGGGAGCTCTCCGTCCGCTACCTGAGACCCATGCCTGCGCAAACCGTCTATCTTGCCAGCGCCGATCCGGGCAGCAATCGGGGCAAATACTGGGTCGCCAGCGGGGACATCCGTGACGGTCAGAGTGTGGTCTACGCCAAAGCCCGGGGAAAATATTTCCTGCTGTCTGCCGAAGAGACGGCGAAAATTGCCTATGAACTCCGCTACCAACCAGGCGACCCGCCGGTGTTCCGCTACCCCGGCCAAAAGAAAATACTCGATCCGCAAATGATCGGCCGTTTCGAGAGTTCAAGGACTCCTCACCTTCTCAAAGGATGTACACCATGATCCACGAACGAATATTGGACATCGCCAGAGACGAGAACGCAGCAGTGATCGGCATGGCGCCAATTTCAACTCTGGCCGATGAACCCGCGGGCTATCGCCCTGAGGACCTGCTGCCCACAGCGCGCAGCCTGATCTGCTTCGGCATCCCCGTACCGAGTGCCGTATATCAAACGCCGGAACGTTCGGCGGACTTCACCTGCCGCACGCAAAGCCTCCACTACCGCCGCCTGGATGCGCTCGCCGTTCGATTTGCAAACTTGCTTGAGGAAAACGGGGAACAAGCGCTGCCCAGATATGGATGCGCGCCGATAGCCATCAACCAGAATCGTGACGTAGCCGGCTACATCAACCAGATTCACATGGCGGAAGCCGCGGGGATCGGTGTAATCGGCCGCAACGGTTTGCTGCTCCACCCTCGTTACGGCGCCAGATTGATTCTGGGCGGAGTCCTTACCAGCGCCGATCTGCCCTGTATGCGCTATCCCGATGTCGATGCGCCAAACTGTCCGGCGAACTGCAGCATCTGCGTGGACGCTTGTCCGGTGAGTGCCATCTCGCCGGAAGAGAAACGTGTGAAGATCATGCGCTGTTTGAGCCACACGGCCTATCTGCCATTACTGCCCAAATTCAAGTTTTTCTGGCTGCGGCAGTTTAAACCTGCAGCCGCGGCGAGGCTGATGAACCTGACGACGCTGGACGAGCACACGCTGCATCGTTGTTCGCGGTGCGTGGCGCTCTGCCCGTATGGTGATTCCGCGCAAGCATAACGAACACCTCTCGCTTTCGTAGCGTTACGGCTGGTATCCCTCTTCGAACGAGGTATACAGGTATGGACAATGATTGAGGTAGCTTTGCGATTCCTCATTCGAGAACGACCAGTTATCGTCGGTCCAGCCCATGATTTCCTTGCAGGACGGCGTGGCGTAATGATCGTCGTTCGTACCTGTTCCGAAGGGGTGCAGGAATTCATGCACGATTCCGGCGGCGGTGAAGAACGTCGGCGTGGAAGCGTAAAGATCATCCACAAGCGTTGAACACATGGAATAGCCATACTTTTGAACGCAGGGCGTTCCAGCGTGGTTTCGGCATTCCCCGTCGATGGAAACGTCGCTGACGACCTGCTCTTCGCCGCCATAACCACAAATTCCAAACCGGTGACTCCAATGTATGACCGCCAGGTAGACGTGCTGGTCTCCGGCGATCGGGGAAACGAAGTCATTGCGGAAATCTCCAGGTCCGGCAATCCAACCCGAGTATCCCCCATAAAGCCGTGCCATGCCGTGATCGCCAAATGAAAAGATCACCAGACCGTTGGGGATCTCCACAGCGATTGTGTCCAGATAAGTGAAAGCCATCTCCTGGATCGTGCCACTCGGCACCATTTCCTGGTAATCGATCAGCTCGAAGACGAAGCCCGTTCTCTCCTGCAGGATCTGAGAGGATTCACGCAGTACAGCTTCCGCCGCTTCGCGGACAACGGACTCTGAAGTTTGATCGACGAGGATCGCCACCGTAAAAATTCCCCGGGCTTCACCAAGCGCATCTTCTGGTGTGGACGCCGCTTCGCTTCCGGAAATCGTGTCCGTCGGTCGAGGCGATACAATCACCCCGTCGGCTTCCGGCGTTTGCGTTGATTGAAAAGCACCGCCGTTTCCGGGCCAATTGCAGGCCAGGGCAACCAAAACGAGTAATCCCAACGAAACGAAGCCCATTCGTCGCATCACGACCCTCCATACTCCCCTGTGTGGACATCCGCGCTGCCAACGCCATGCGAATTGAAATCAATAATTAGTATCTGTGCTGCTGGAGATCGAGCTCGTTCCCAATATATCAGCGCGTAGAGACTCGTACTCTGTCACGCCTCACTCGTCGGCAAATAAGGCATGGCGGGACCACCTTCAATCCCCAGCAATTCTGCCAGCGCCACCTGCATCGCCGTGCGGTCATCCCAGGGATATTCGATCGCGCCAAAACACATCGACTGTTCATGCCCCTTACCGCAGGCGATCACCAAATCGCCGGGGTGGGCTTCTCGTACGGCGAAACGCAGGGCGTCGCCACGGTCCGGCTTGCGCCAGAAGGTCTTCCCTTCGACGCCGCCCTTGGCTCGTGCGCCCTGGGCCATTTCTTCTAAAATACTGTCCAACGATTCCGTACGTGGATCTTCAGCCGTCAGGATCGTCAGATCGGCAAGTTCGGCGGAGACCTCCGCCATCATGCGCCGTTTCTCCCGGTCCCTCAACCCGGCCGACCCGAAGACGGCGATCACACGCCCCTGGGTGATTTCACGCGCCGTTTCCAACGCTCTGCGCAGGGCATTGGGGGTGTGGGCGAAATCGACGATGGCGGTGAACGACTGACCCAAATCGATACGCTGCATGCGCCCCGGAACGCGTTTGAGTTGGGCGATCCCCTCCGCAGCCGCCGCCGGCGCGATCCCCAGCGCTTCGACGGCGACGGTCAATGCAGCCAGGCAGTTCGGAACGTTATAGCGCCCGATCAAATTGCTCTCGATATTCACCTCGAAGCTGGCGCTGCAAGCCGTGAAGTGCAGGCTTCCACTGCGGCTTTCGACGTCCTTCGCATAGACGCCGGCGTTCTCCTTCAATCCGTAGGTCAGGCAGCGCGCATTCGTGACCCCGCGCAGGAAATCATAAGAAGCGTCATCCCGGTTGAGCACCGCCGTCTTTTCGGGCGCGAATGGCTTCTGTGAACCCTGCAATCCTTGTGAGAACAACCGGCTTTTTGCCTGCCTGTACGCCTCGTAGGAACCGTGATAATCGAGATGTTCGTGAGTGATGTTGGTGACGACAGCAACATCGAATTCGCATGCCCCGACCCTTTGCTGCGCCAGGCCGTGAGACGTGGCCTCCAGGACGCAGTGCGTGATCCCTTCGTCGACCATCTGCGCCAGGTAGCCCTGGATCTCGAGGGCGTCCGGTGTGGTAACGTGCAACCCTGTGTCCAACGTATGAGAACCGATGACCACGTTGAGCGTGGTGAGCAGGCCGGCTGCGCAGCCCGCATTGCGTAGAATCCGGTGGATCAAGCTGGCGGTCGTCGTCTTGCCGTCCGTGCCGGTGACCCCGATGAGGATCAAATTGTGCGAGGGATGATCGTACCAGGCGGCCGCAATCTGAGCCCAGGCCAGACGTGAATCGGGAACTCGAAAGTAGGGGATACCCAATCCGGCTACGTCTTTCTCACCGACGGCGGCAGCCGCGCCTCTTCTTTCGGCATCGGCCAGGAAGTCATGCCCGTCTTTCTCACTCCCGCTGAGAGCGACGAACAGCGCGCCTTCCTGCGCGGCGCGCGAATCGGCGGTCAGCTTCGTGATCTCGAAATCCGGCTGGCCACCGAGGTCGATTACGTCCAAATTACGTAAGATATGAAGTAAACGCATGTTCAAGAAAACACGCAGTTAACGCGCAGTGTTCCTATGAAGCACAAACGCATCCCCGCGTGAAAGATTATTCGAGGGTTTGGCGTAGGCTTTCAAGCTTCCCGGCAACCGAACCGTCCAGCACCTTGTCACCCACACGTATCACCAAACCGCCCAGGATGTCCGTTTCCACACGGAAACTAACCGTCGCTCCCCCACCCAACCTGCTCAACACCTCGCGTTTCACGAGATCCTGTTCCTTATCCGTCAACGGCAGGGCGCTGGTGACTTCAGCTCTTGTGCCGGTGAGTTTCTCATCTTCGAGCAAAACTACTTTGCCGTCCCGCACTCCGCTGAAGAAGTCATTGATCAATGCGCGCTGGCGTTTTTCATCGAGCGCCTCGCCGATGACCTTCTGAGCCGCCGCGATGGCCAAAGCAGCCACCTGCCCGCGCAGATCGCGCAGCGCCTGGATTTTCGCTTGTTCGCTTTCATCCTTGGCGACCTCGCGAATGTGCATCGCCTGTCGTTCCGCCTCGTTTTTAATGTCGATGGCTGTATTTCCCGCACGCTCGCCGGCTTCACGCACGACTTTCGCCGCTTCCTGACGGGCTTTATCGAGAATCGATTCCGCTTCTACTTCTGCGTTGGCGCGAGCTTCAGCCGCCTCGCGTGCATCCTGCAAGCCCTGCTCCATGGTCGCGCGCCGCCGTTCGAGCAGCTCGACGATGGGGATAAACACCCATTTGCGCAGCACGACGAACAGGATCAAAAAATTTAAAACTTGAACGAGTAGATAGCCAAGGTTTATGCCTAACGCTTTCAAGGGTATCCTCCTACTCAGGATCGATCCGACCGGTTCATTATCCTACGAAGAGGATGAGTAAGGCGACAACCAGCGAGTAGATCGCCACGGCCTCTGCGAATGCAATGCCAAGGACCATGTTCGTCTGGATCATGCCGGAAGCGTCGGGGTTGCGCCCCATCGCCTGTAGCGCTCCGCTACCAACGACGCCGATCCCGAGACCGGCTCCGATCATACCCAGGGTAGCGAGTCCGGCACCAATGAGTTTTCCGAGAATGCGGGCGGATTCATAATCCATATGCGCTGCCCTCCTTTTTCGATTTTTCGAGTTCAAGCCCCTTCGTGGGCTTCATCTCCGTGTCCAGCGGTCGCTTGTGCCATGAAGATCATGGCCAGCATACCGAATACGATGGCTTGAATCAAACCGACGCCAAATTCCAAAGCAAGAAATATCGTCTGTGCAAATACCGGAACCAGACTGCCAATCACGAAAAGCAGGATCGATCCGGCGAAAATATTGCCGAACAACCGGAAGGAAAACGAGATGATGCGCGAGATCTCGCTGACGATTTCCAGGAGACCTACGGCGAAGTCGATGACCCCAAAGATAGGTTTACTGAAAATGGGCTTGACGTTGATGAACTTCTTGAAATACGACAGGCCCAGGGCCCGAATTCCGTAAACCTGCACCATGACCACGACGGTCAGGGCGAGCGCCACGGTGAAATTCAAGTCTGTCGACACTACCCGCACAAAGGGCACGATCGAATACGATCCGGAGGTCGACGCCGCAGCGGCTTGCGTACTTTGCTTCACGATCGTGATGATCGAGAGATTCCCAAATTGTCCTAATTCTTGAATGGGATATCCTTCGTGCTGCACGCCATGGACTTCCCCGATACTGTCGACGCCGGGGATCAATTCCATCCAATTCGCCATGAGTACGATGAGAACGATGCTCGCCATCCAGGGGAAAAACTGCTTGGCCCATTTACCCGCCGTCGTTTCTGCCAATCCGTACAGTGCTTCCAGTACGGTCTGTATCGCACCGACGACCCCCCTGAACACCAGCTCACCGCTGCGAATGGCACGATGTACGGCAAAAGCCAGCAGCAGCACAATGAGATCGACGATTAAAGTGGCAACGATTGTGTTGGTGAGATAAATCTCACCGACGAGGGGAAGCGTGATGGGGCCGGCTAACTCTTCAGCCGGCAACTGTACGTGCGGCAGGATCGGGGGAAAGGCTTTGGCGGCTAACACACCCAGAATGACAAACAGGAAGACAAACCAGCGGTTGACGCCCCATCGCCACTTACGGGTTTCCTCCACGCGCAACCTCCTCGTGTTCAGAATCCTGAGACTCAGTTTGCTTACCGAGACCAGCGGTGCTGTGCAGTACCACTCGATAGATCAGGAACATCGTTAAAGGGAAGCTTGCCAATACTAAAACGATTGTGATGATCGGCTGAGTGTTGAAATGCAGATCGATGAGCAAGCCGATGACGATTGGGATGACGACCAGGAAGAGGGTTAGACATCCAACTTTTCCGAATACACCGATAAGTGCCTGAGAGAATCCCAAATGGTTTTGCGCTGTACCGGGCGAATTACCGTTTTGGGCCATCGTTAGAGAATTCTATCACAAGCATTTTTTAGGGTCAAAAGAGCGCTCTTGTCCAATTAAAACAGCGCTTTTGCCGCTTCCACGGCAAGATTCAACCACGGTCCACTGATCGTTCCAATTCCGACAATCGCCAGCGAACAAAGTCCCAATGTCACCCCAAAGGGTTTTGGTACGTCGATGGCCACGTGTTCTTCTTCGGATCGATAGAGATAAACCACCTTCAGGATCGTCATGTAGTAGTACAACCCGACAATGGCATTCAGGACAGCGACGATGGCCAGCCATATCCAGCCGCTTTGCACGGCCGCAGCAAAGACGTAAAACTTGGCCACGAAGCCGACGAGGGGCGGCATACCGGCAAGGGACAGCAGTGCCACCATGAGCGCCAAAGCCAAACCCGGCGAGCGGCGGCTCAATCCGGCATAATCCGCGATTTGCTCGGAACCGGCGGTCTGGGCAAACAGGATGACGATCGTAAAAGCGGCCAGGTTGGAAACAACGTAGCCAACCAGATAGAAAACCAGGCTGGCTGCACCAAAACTGCTCAAGGCGACCAATCCGATCAGTGCATAGCCGGCATGCGCGATCGAGGAGTAGGCAAGCAGGCGCTTGATATTCTTTTGAGAGATGGCGAGTAAATTTCCGATCGTCATCGTTGCTGCGGCCATGATCGCCAGCAGTGTGGCCCAGTAGGATTCGATCGTCGGAAACGCGACCAGCATGACGCGCAGCAGCACGGAAAAGCCCGCAGCTTTTGAGGCCGTCGAGATAAACGCCGTGATCGGCGTCGGCGCGCCTTCGTAAACATCCGGACTCCAGAAATGAAAAGGAACGACGGACACCTTGAATCCGAATCCGACGAGAACCAACAACACCGTACCGAGCAAGATCCACGGCGAGAAATCTTCCACGCGGATCATGGCCGCCAGGCGGTAGATGTTGGTCTCTCCCGTAAAACCGTACAGCAAACTGAAGCCGTACAGCATCACGGCCGAAGTCAGGGCGCCGAAGAGAAAATACTTGATCCCGGCTTCGGTGGATTTATCATCCGCCTTGATAAAGCCGGCCAAAATATAGAGCGGGATGGAGGTGGTCTCGATCGCCAAAAGCAGCATTATCAAATCCGCAGCCGCTGCCATCAAACACATGCCGAACGCAGCCACGAGCAGCAGGGCGAAATATTCTCCCTGCACGGCCAGTTCATCCATATCGAGGCTGATGATGCTGGTTACGGCCGCAGCGAAAAGGAACACCAACGTGAAGGTGAACCCGATCCAATCGTGGCGCAGCATACCGCCAAAGATCAGCAAGGGCTCACCGCCTACTTCCGGCCGGCTGAACACCACCGTTGCGATAAACGTGAGCAGCAAGCCGCCTGCGCTGACCCATCCGAGCAGCCGCCGGCGCCGGCGCCAGAAAATATCGACGGCCAGAATCAAACCGGCAAGAGTGAGAAGTAGAATCTCTGGAAGAACAAAGAGAATGTGCGTGGATTCAAACTCCGCAAAAGCCACCTATGCACCTCCGAAAAGCGCCAGGACGGCATTTGCGCCGGATTCGACCAGCGGCGCCATAATCGTTGGGTATACGCCGATGAGGATCAATATACCGGCCAGCAAGGCCAAAGCGAGGCGATCGAAATGGGTGATGCTCGAAAGATGACCCTCGAATTCTTCGGGGATCTTCCCGAAGAAAACTCGGCCGATGACGCGCATGATGTAAGCCGCGGTGATGACGATGCCCAAGGCGGCGATGATGGCCACGAGAGGCTGCCGCTGCCATAGTCCCATGAAGATCGGGAATTCAGCGATGAAACCGGAGAATCCCGGCATGCCCATGGACACCAGACCGCCCACGATGAACGCGACGGCCACCAAAGGCATGACCTTCGAGAATCCACCCAACCTGGGAATCTCACGCGTGTGCGCACGATCGTACACCATGCCCACGACAGCAAAGAAGAGCGCCGTCATCACACCGTGGGAGAACATCTGCAAGCCGGCACCCGTCAGCCCGTTCAGGTTGAGTGTGGCAAACCCCAGCATCACCAAACCCATGTGCGAGACGGACGAAAAGCCGATGACGTACTTAAAATCTCGCTGCACCATGGCGATCAGCGCACCGTAGACCACGTTGACCGTCGCCAGGACGAGAATCAATGGAGCCCACATCTTGGCGCCTTGCGGCATGAGCATGATCCCCACCCGCAGCGCGGCGAAGGCACCCAGTTTCATCAGCACCCCGGCGTGGAACATCGAGACCGCGGTGGGTGCGGCGACGTGACCATCCGGAGACCAATTGTGTACCGGGAAGATGCCGCCCAGGACGGCAAATCCGAAGAAAACGAAGGGAAACCAGAAACGCTGGAATACCGTCGAGAATCCCGCTTGCTGCAAGGCGATCATGTCGAACGTGTGCAGGTCTGCGGTGAAGTACATCGCCAGAGCGCCCACGAGGGCAATAACGGAACCGATAAAGAGATACAGGGTGAGCTTCATCGCCGCGTACTCGCGTGTGACCTTCCAGCCCCAAATGGAAATCAACAGATACATCGGGAAAACGGCAATCTCGTAGAAAAAGAACAATTGGAAGAGGTCGAGCGAGATGAAAACACCGAACACGCCCGTCGCCAGGATGAAGAGAAAGGCAAAGAATTCCCGCGGCCGATCGTCGACGCCCCAGGAGATCAACACGCCGGTAAAAATAACCACGCCGGTAAGCAGAACGAGGGGCAGATTCATACCGTCCACGCCGACGTGGTAGGAAATACCGAGCGCCGCGATCCACGGGAACGGACCTTCCTCGAATTGATACCCACCGAGGGTTTGATCGTAGGAAAAGTACGTCACGACGGAGAGTGAAAAGCAGGTGGCCGCGGCGGCCAATGCGACCCAGCGAATGAGATTTTTACGGTCGCCGGGGAGCAGCAGCAGAATCATCGCCGTCCCGATGGGAATGAAGCTGATCACACTCAGGATTGGAAAATTCATAACCTACTCTCTAGCTTCCGTGAGGCAAGCCGCGTGATCGGGAGAAATCTACGTACGTAGCAATTGAGAATCTCAATCATTCGCCAATAACCTCGGTCAGCCGAACAGACGGAGAATGGTGTTGTTGATGACGCCCAATATCCAACTCGGCCATATGCCGATCAGCAGCATGAGCAGCATGAGCGGCGCGATGGCCAGGATTTCCCGCCGGTTGATTTCGAGCCGATGACCCAGCCATTTCTCGTTCAGCGGACCTTGAAGGACTTTCTTGATTCCCTTCAGAATGTACGCGCCGGTGATCAACAACCCGATCATCGAAAGCGCTGTATATAAGGTCAGAATCGGCCAGCTTCCCCGCACGACGAGAAATTCGGAAACGAAGCCGTTCAATCCCGGTAAACCCAAGGACGCCATGCCCGTAAAAATCAATATGCCGCCGTAGACCGGCGCCAACGGAAACAATCCGCCATACGAATCCAGATCGCGCGAGTGCGTCCGTTCGTAGATCACGCCCACGAGCAGGAACATACCCGCTGCCGAGAGACCGTGGTTGAACATCTGCAAGACCGCGCCGTTGAGGGCGATCACGGCATCCTGGCTGCCGTTTTGAACGAAAGCCGCGGCGGCAATTCCCAGCACGACGAAACCCATATGGTTAACCGAGGAATACGCCACCAGCCGCTTGAAATCGTTCTGGCCCCACGAAGCGAATGCGCCGAAAATGATCGCCAACGTACCCAGCAGTCCCAATACACCGGCAAACTGTTTCGCCTCGACGGGATACAGCGGCAGCACCAGGCGCAGGAAGCCGTAGGCGCCCAGTTTGAGCAGCACGCCCGCCAGGATCATGGAACCACCGGTGGGCGCTTCCGTGTGGGCATCCGGAAGCCAGGTGTGGAAGGGCCAGATCGGGACTTTGATGGCAAAGGCGACGACGAAAGCCCAAAAAGCGATGGTTTTTACCGTACTCGTGGGAAGTGTGATCGGCAGACCCAGCAGCTGCAAGGGCTGATCGAGCGCGGTCCATTTGGAGGTGATCTCGAGCAGATCGAACGTCCCGGCGGTCACGCCGATCAATTGGATGGCCAGCAGCAATCCGAGCGACCCGGCCATGGTGTAAATCAAGAATTTAAAGGAGGCATATTCCCGGTTGGCGCTGCCCCACTGGTTGATCAGGAAGTACATCGGGATCAAACCGACTTCCCAGAAAACGAAGAAGAGCAGCAGATCGAGCGAAAGGAATACGCCCAGCATACCTGTTTCGAGAAGCAGGAAGAGTGCCATGAACGTGCGCACGCGATCCCCTACGTTCCAGGAAATCAACAACGCGAGCGGAGTGAGCAGCGTGGTGAGCAGTACCATCGATACGGAAATCCCATCTACGCCCAGGAAGTAGCTCGACCCGATCGCTTCGTACCACACGGCGCGTTCGACGTATTGAAATCCTGACGCCGAAGAGTCATAGGTAAACCACAGCCAAACGGCCAAACCAAACGGTATCAGGCTGGCCAGAGTCGCTGCCCAGCGGATCACCTTCACCCGCGAATGCGGCAGCAATAATATCAACAGCGCCGCGACCGTGGGCGAGAAGAGGATCAAAGAGAGCAGATGATCTTGGATGACTTCCATTCCGGGTCGTCTCCCGCAAGCCAGCTCATGGCTGGAAGAAAATCACGTACGACAACAACAAACCGGTGAACAACAAACCAATGACGAGGTACTCCTGCACCCGACCGGTCTGGATCACACGAATACGACGGCCGAAGCGTTTCACGCCCTCCCCAACGGCGTCCCCAAAACCGTTGACGATGGGCAAGTCGATGGCGTTGCGCAGGAACGATCCGAGCCATAGTGCGGTCCGGCCTACTGCGTGCAGGAATCCATCGATTACTCCGCGGTCGAGCCAGCGGTAGACGAAGGTCTCTGCGAACCAGTAAGCAGGACGCACGAAAAGAAGATCGTACAACTCATCGAAATAATACTTATTTTGAAGCAGCCGGTAGATGGGCCCCAGCGGCCGCGAAAGCGGGTCCGCGACGCCGGATGGCACGCGCCGATACACCAGCCAGCCCAGGAGCAAACCCGTAAGGGCGACACCCACCGAGGTAAGCAACGGCACGGCGTTGAACGGCAGCGCTTGCGGGTGTTCCAGCAGCGTGCCGCCCACGAACTCGTGGAACCAGTTTGGCAGCAAGCCGCCGAGCACCGGGAATTCTTCCGGAATCCCGATCCAACCGGCGGCGACGGCGAAGACCGCCAGCACCACAAGCGGCAACGTCATCGACCACACCGATTCGTGCGCCTGCCCGGCCGCCGGCGTACGCGGCTTCCCCAGGAAAGTCAGGGTGATTTGACGCATGGTGTAGAACGCAGTAAGAAAGGCCGCCAGCGCCAGGACGATAAATACCGCCTGATGGTTGGCGAAGGCGTCCGCCAGGATCTCGTCCTTCGACCAGAAACCCGCCGTGAGCAGCGGAAATCCGGAGAGGGCAAATCCGCCGATCAGGAAGGTCCAGAAGGTGCGCGGCATCTTCCGGCGCAGGCCGCCCATGTTGAACATGTCCTGCGCGTCGGTGTGCTCCTGAGAGGCATGCACACCGTGTTCCATGCCGTGGATCACCGATCCGGAGCCTAGAAAGAGCAGCGCCTTGAAAAATGCATGCGTGATCAGATGGAAGGCGCCCGCAACGTAAGCGCCGATGCCCACGGCAGCCACCATGTACCCCAACTGCGAGATCGTCGAATATGCCAGAACACGTTTGATGTCGTTCTGCGCCAGCGCGATCGTCGCCGCAAACAGCGCCGTGAAGGCACCGATGAAGGCCACCGTTGAAAGCGTCGTTGTCAGCGGCATGCCCTCGTGCCATCCGGCAGTCAGCAGCGGGAAGAAGCGCAGCACCAGATAAACACCGGCTGAAACCATCGTCGCGGCATGGATCATGGCGGAAACCGGCGTAGGGCCTTCCATGGCGTCCGGCAGCCAGACGTGCAGCGGCCATTGTGCTGACTTGCCGACGGTTCCCATGAACAACAGCAAGCCGATCAATCCGGCCGCCGAGAAACCCTCGATCACGGAAGGAGTCGCAGCCAGGGTGTGCAGCACCTCATCGTTGAAGAGGATCTGGCGGAAATTGAGCGTCCCCGTCTCGGTGTAGAGATAGGCCA
>JARRPX010000078.1 GCA_037382465.1 Anaerolineales bacterium
TGGGAGCCGGGAATTCCCTTACCTCAGGATCGGTTGGATCGTTCCGCGTCCATTCATCCACCGCGCGCTGAAAGCGAACGATCCGGATGTGACGGCGGATAATGTCGCGGAGCACGCGGTCATCGCCATGTCTCTCAAAAATCTGTCTTACCCGCCACACGGCCCAGGGAGCGCTGAGTTGCCTCACTAACCTATGGGTTGTCAGGAGGTTGTCATACGCCTCTTGTTGAGCGCCTACCATCTCATACTCCAGTCTCGTTTGAAACCAAACGATCTCTTGATTAATAGCGTCCAATATAGCCTGGCGTTCTGAGGGAAGCGATTCTCGCAGAATATTAAGGATCGCTCGCTGTTCGACAGCTGGAGTCGTTCCAACATTTAGCTCGCGAATGAGAAGGATACGCGTGTACACGTCCAGATCGGAAAATGCGGGATCGCCGGCGAGCCACCGCTCCACGATTTCCTGTGCATAGTCATCGCTGGTCGTGTCACGCCTAGTAGGACCATATCCTACAGGATGTCCCTGCCGGCGGATCAACCTCAAGTAAGCCCGCAAGCTGATGAGGTTGAATCGCCATTGATGAGACGGTACGTTTTGCCGCTGGATCTTCCGCTCCGTCGGCTGAATGCCTGCCCCGGCGAATGGTCCGCTTTGTTGAATCACATGTGTAAGCTCATGCGCAAGAAGCCATCTGCCTCTCGTGCTCGACGGGGTGTACTGCCCCGAAGCGAATGCGATATCACTGCCTACCGTATATGCACTCGCGTTAATCCCCTGCGCCGATTGAGAAGCTCGGGCATCGGTATGGACCCTGACTCGGCTAAAATCATGCCCAAATCGCGGTTCCATAAACGAGCGCGTCGCAGAGTCCAAAGGATGTCCTGACGAAGAGACGACTTGCGCTACGAGCGGTGAAACCAGTTGCCCTCCTCCGGCTGGTCTGTGAGCCCTCACCGTCTGCCCCTGGTCCTCCCGAATGCGCACCACCTGGTCGGCTGTCCGATCTGCCTGTTGCTCATATCGATCTCCCGGTGTACTTAACGTGAGTTTGGGCTGGAGTGTCAGCCCGGAACCGAGATTGGGTAATGGGACGTAGCCTTCCGGCGGGGATGGGGTCAACGCTCGTCCGAGCCCTGATTGTCCTGTGGGATCGTAGGGCGAACAGACAACCCATCCATTGTAGTAGTGCTGGAAGCATACGAAGGGCGGCGGTGGGGCGTCTCTCCGAGGTACGTTTGGATCGTGTGGATAAGGGGACTGACGATACGCGCCGGGCCAGAGCTCAACGGTAGGTCCACATAAGTCCGCATGACAAGGTAAATTTTCAGCAAGCCTATCTGGTGGACATACCATACGCGGTACGCAATCCGCGGGTGCCTGCGGAAGCGCCTCACCTGCTTGTCGACTGCCTCGTCTGCCTTGCAATTCAAGCAAGCGAGAAAACTGCTGCAGCGCCTCGTCGAGCCGCAGGCGATCGACCTGCAATCGTGGGGATTGCGCTGGAGGCACGCGCAGCGTTGGCTCGTCGAGCGTCTGTCGAAACACATTGGACCGATGTAGGAACGCTGGCGCCTGGTTCCTGACTGAAGGGCGGAAAGCATTTCTGGGCTGATCAGGATGAAGATTATGTGTATTCAGGTGGCCAGGTCCAACATCTTTTCCACTACATTGGGGGCACGTACCTCCACAGGTACAGTGGCGATGTTGTGTTGGTTCCCCCATGCGCATGACTCGATCGGCCACGCGATCGGCCTCCATTTCATCTCGATCTCCGGGCGCACTCACCCGGAGTTTGGTTTGGACACCTGCGCAGCGTGGACATCCTCCGTCGCAGGCGCAGAAGTTCAAACCCGATTGCACGTTATACTCACTCGACCCCTCTAAGGTCGAGCTGGCATTCAATTCAGAAGGCTCCGAAGACGCGCGACGATGGAAGACCTTCTGCTTCATCTTGGGTCTCTCTACCAACGCCTGCATTTTTTCCTACCTACCAAATCGATATATCCGACCGTTGATTACCAACTACATTTATAACTGCCAAAAGCGATTACCGATTTCCCAACTGAACGTCGATCGTCTCCTGCTTGCCGGCGTTGAAGCGCACGGCCGATTCCGAACTGTACAGTTCATTACCGTCGATATCTTCCACCGTCAGGTATAAATCTGCACCCGGTTCCAAGCCCTCTTTGAAATCCTGCGTCCGATAAGTGATCTCGTAATTGCCCGCATCATCGGTCGTGACTACACCGAGCAAGTCATCGTAGCGACGATCTTTGTCGTACAACCGCACGATGAGTCCGGATGCAGGCTTTCCATCCGCACCCGTCACCCGACCCTTGACGATCCAGGGTTCGTCCTTTGTTTTGGGGCTTTTCTTCTTGGTCGTGGTCGTCTTCTTACCGGTATCAGTGGAAAAGCCGCTCGTGGTCGCACGGCCGGCCTTAAGACGGCCTCCGGCGATCTCCAGGCGTATTTCCTGATAGGCTCTGACTCCCGCTTCGAGTCGAATGGGTTGTTGATCCCGCTGGATCAGCTTGCCTTTGGAATCACGAACGGCAAGGTACACCTCGGTCTTGCCGGATTTCTGGAGTTTTGCGGTGATCTGCGGATCGACCCGAATGGCATAGTAGCCCCGTGAATCCGTTTGGGTTTCACCCAGATCTTTGATTTGGCGGCCGCTTTTATCTTCAAGCCTGATCGTCAGCGAACCCAGGCCGTGTTGATCCACCTTCACCACCCGCCCGTGAATCAGACCGTCCCCTGCAGCGACATGTGGGGCCTGGATGCGGGCAAGTTCCAGCTCAACGGCCGTGGCTGCGGCGCGCTTCAAGCTCGTCTCGGCGCGCGTCTTCAACCGCAAGACGCGTGGATGATCGCTTCCCAGCTTGCGCTCCAAACGAGCGGCCTCTCTCTGCATCAGGCTGCGGTGGAATAGTTGGACATCCTTGAGGTTATCCACCGAAACTGGCGGGTTGCCCAACAGCTGCAGCACTGCGGTTTCGAGATCGGCGAACTTCATCTCTTTTAACTTCTTTTCCATCAGGAACTCCTCCCTAACAGCAGACCTGCAAACATTACCAGAAGCAAGAACGGATTTTCAGCCACCCTCTCCTGGACGCCCTGGCAGCTTTCCGAAATCGGAAGCATGACCAGATTGCCGTTTGATACTCTCAAGTGGAATGAGGGCAAGAAAGCATCCAGTATACTGGCGGCGATGGTGCAGTGGTTGCCCTGGTTGTTGGTCGTGTTGTTCATGAACAGGCTAACGCTCAAGAGCGATAGACGGTATTGAATCGCATACAAATCCAGTGTTTCTTTCATGCGGTTGTCGCTGGCTCGCAGATTCATGCTTGCCAGTACCGTGTTGATCTGGCGAATCAAACCCTGTCCTTGACTTAGTGCGGCGGTCGTTGATTCCAATCCCAATGTGCCCAGCAGTTCGGATTGATTGCCGTCGAAGCCCAAATCATCCATCGTCAGAATCAGCTGCGAGATGGCGGCCTTGCTGCCTGATGCCAATCGGGTCTGATTGGCATTGAACAGCACCGTCCCGCTGGGCAGAAGTGGATTCGGATCACCGAAGGCGGCGGTTCCCGGAACGATCTGTATCGGCTGGAAGTAACTCATTTCATTCAAATTGGTCGACCACAAAGGAGAGCCACTATTGGAAGAAGCTCCGCTGTCGCTCTCTGCCTCACTAACCTCCTCACCGGACGCAGGCGTTTCGGAGGCTTCGAATTGACCTTGTTGCAGCCCAATTTGGGTGAAATTATGCAACCCGCCCGCATTGGCTATCAGGACAGATCCCACCAACTTGTCCAGGAATGATGGACCAATCCGGCCAACCCCGAATTGATTGCCGACGATCGAGGTAGCGCCAAAAGCCAGCAGCGTCAAAGCCCGCCCGATGGGTTGATCGACCAGGTTATCCGAGATCATTGCGGCGAAGGCACTCTCGACCGCCGTATCGCCATCTGATAGCGATGGAAGTGCAACCGCCACGACGGTGATGCCGCCCCACAATCCGGATTGCGGCGTTGATGACGTATCGTCCGGAACGCCGTTGGCCAGGATGCGATTGCTGCGAATGTCGATCTGATCCGCGAAAAGCATGAATATTCCGCAAACCGGATTTTCTTGATCCGTGCCGTTATTGCGGATTTCGTTTTCACGGATGAGCACATCCTCCCCCAGCCCGAGAGATATACCGCCCAGCCCCCGTGCGCTACGCATCTCCACACGCTGCTCGTCATTGGAACGCCGCAAACAGCGACTGATCGTGTTTCCAATGATCGTTAAACCGACCATATACCCGCCCAGGACTCCGGTATACAGATTCAAGACCAACCAGTAAACCAGGCTGGGCTCGGCGGTAACCAGGCGCATGAGTCGTTCAGCATCGATCCAGTCACTCAGTTTGAGATAGGGCACGCCGATTCCCGATAACCCCATGTTGGCAATATCATTCTGCTCGATAACAACGTCGTAGATGAAATCAAGCAAGTAGGAAAGGTTCACATCGAATTCATCCTCGACCTCCTCCACCTCAAATTCATACAAATTTCCGAACTCCACCTGGTCGACGATTCGAACCTCGCGCAAGCGGAGACCGGACTGGTCGACCCAGGCTCGCTGCTCTCCTGGTTCCACGTCTCTGATAATGAAGTAGCCGTACTCATCGCTGACGGCCGTGTTTGTGGCGCCGTCTTCGGCTTCCATGACCACAGGAATATCCTTCAGCAAATTCGCACCCTGGCGAACGCTTCCCCAGATATCCGTATCGCTGGCAGTGAAGACGACTTCCTCTGCCGACGGCATTTCATCGGTTTGATCCTTGATCTGGCCGATCTTCGGCACCCCACCCAGCGTGATTCCGTTGCCGGACCCGCCAACGATCGTGTTACGCCGGATGTCGACGTTTTCCGATCCGCCTTCGACCCGGATGCCACCTTCCGCTGCAAATGGCATGCTCGGGATGATTTCGAAGTCATAAAAGGCAAAGTAGCCTTCGATGAAGTAAACAAGGAGTTCAGGATGGAGAATGAATACCTCCCAATCGAAACAGTCATCGGACGGATTGGTAGTATCGTCGCCATCGAAATCATCCGGCGGCGGAACCGCATCCACCGGAACCACCACAATTTCATTACGCTCGATCAGCACGCGCTCTCCCTGGACCAGGATGGCTACTTCACCTCCGGCCTTATCCAGCATGCGGATCTTGTTGTGATGGACGTTGACGATGCGCCCACCGTCCAACCGAATGGCATGCTTCAGTGCTTCGATGCGGTTACGGCGTATCTCGATATCCCAAAGCGATTCGAGATCGCTGCCCATGCATACGATGGCTTCCCCTTCCAAGCTGACCAATGTCATGTCTTCCAGCGTGATCCCGTTCGAATCTCGAACTGTGATGATGGGATCGCTGAGCGCTTCGTCATCGGGCACGACATGTGTGCGCCGCCCGCAGCCAGACAGGGTTACGTTGCGTTTGCCTTCGATGACGACGTTGGCACAGTGCAATCCGGGCAGCAGGCAAAGCTTTCCACCGGCCTCGGGCAGATGGCGCAATGCCTCATTGATGTCGTTGAAGTCCCCGAAACTGACGACGCCATCACCGACGGTGAACGTGCAGCACACGGTTTGATTGGTTAGTGGTCGGAACAGATCCCGGCAATCCTTGATCTGCCCGGCGTCGAAGGTGACGTCCGTATCCGAGTCCCAGGTCACGATGGCCAAAGGAACCCGAATCAGCGTGACCCCCTGTGGCGGCAGGTCGTCGACCAGGGCCACGGGGTTACCCAGGCCGCCGGCTCGCACGTCGAATGTCCAGAAATCCCCCGGAAGGTAATTGCCCGCTGCGGGGGCGTCGAATTCGAGGTAGATGCCATCCCCCAGCTGCGTCGGATCGGTCGGCGTCGTGACTTTGGGGAAGTCGCTCATGAGTCGGATTTCGTTCCACAGACGGAAGAAAACCGTGCCGGAAGGGACGGTGGACTCGGTGTAGTGTTCTGTGCTGACCTCGAGGTCATCATCATTCAAGCTGACCTCGGCGCCGTAGGTGACCCGCCAATGGCCGCTTGCCTGATCCTCCTCGATCACTTCCATATAGAAATTCGTCAAACCGGACATCTTGATGGCCTGATCGTTGGCTTTGATCGTGACTTTCTTGGATGCGCCGCCCAAATCACACTCGCCCCGTCCAACCAAACCAGCATTGAATTGTGACCACTTGAACCTGGCCTGCGCGCCAGTGACCTTGGCGACTTCGATACGGTACAGGGCGTGCTCGAATCCCAGAAAGCCGCCGCCTTCCACCACAGGGCAAGGTCCCGAACCCATCTCCACCGGCTTGAGTGTTGCCTTGAGCCTTCCCTTGGTCGCCGGGTCGTCCTGGACCTGATCATAGACCGTTCCGCAGACGTCTTCATTCTCCAGGCGGAACAGGCGGAAGCGCGATTCGGTGAGGACCCGCTCGGTAGTATCCGGGCCGCCCAGAGCCGGCTCGTAGAAATCGGACGTACGCTGGAAGGCGTTGAACGCCTCTCTCCACACCTCCAACACCACCGCATCACGCGTGCCGTCGGCGATCGATGAAACCGTTGGTACAGGTGAGTGGATCGGCGGGCCAAAGTAGGAAGCTGTGCGGTCCAACGTGGTGCCCGGGCTGCCCGGCAGCTCGACTCCGACTCCATCGGCCCAGCCAAACCCCGGCTGCACCTCGAGCTTCACCTCGCTGCCGTCGACCCAAGCCCGTTCGATTTTGAAGGCATCCGAGTTCTCGGTCGGTATGGCCATGACGCGTGCGCCGACGACGTATCGAGCAGCGCGATCGCGCCAGTACAGCGACAGACGGGTTTGATCGTTCCAATCGGCATCGGTAAGCACCCGACCCTGCTGGTGCAGGACGCCGTTGAAGTTCGTGTCCTTTATGGGATTCCATCGGGAGAAGTCGCCCTTCATATCCTCTCTCCTTATGTCACTGGTACCAGAATCGGTCGCACACCGACCGGCATAAATTCACGGAAACGAATCTGTAGATTGCGCCATTTATGGGCTTCCAATAGAAAACCGTAGGCGCCCATTTGATCGTCATTGGGGCCACGTTCGCGGATGCGGAAATCGGACGCCCATGCCACCTGTGCATATCCCGGTGCTCCGAAAATCTCACTCACGAAGCTCAAATCGGCCTGCGTGCCGAATACACATCCTAAATTCTGGGGAATGCGATCATCCGGGCTGCTGATGTAGCTGTAGCGGATGCAGCCCCGTTGATTGTCGAGCACTTCCAGCTTATGCACCCAGATGCCGCCGCGGCCGCTCAGCGTCTCCACCCGCATCCTGCCGAACACGGTCAGCCCATTAACCTGTGTGGGTGGTCCATAACCGTCGGCCGGATTGGTCACGCTCGATAGTGCAAAATCGTTCGTCGAATCGTCTCCGATTCCCTTGCCGGCATCGAGTATGGAATCGCTTAGTGTGAGCTGGTAACCGCGATCGATGGCCAACGGACCACAAATCGAGCGGTGGATCACGATTTCCGGAATCTGATCGAAGTCGCCGGCTTCCGAAGCCGGAAATCCGTAGGGTGTGGAGAGCTTCATGGCGGTCTCGATCGCTTCGCGAGGTGCACACACCGGCTGCGCGCCTCCCGGGTCCAGGGTGCACTCGACGATCTCGAGCTTGTCGACGGCCGCCCGGGCAATCAATGGCTGATGGGCCGGGAAGGAGCTGTCTCGGGTGAGATACAAGCCCTCCAGGCGAACGCTGATTTCAGCCGCCTGGGTTGGATCCTTCGGCCGAAAGCGCAGCGGCTGCTTGAGTTTGATGATCGGTCGTTGACCATCGGCCGCGCGGATGATCAGCGATTTGGCCAAATTGAGATTGGGACCTCCATCCTGGTTTTTCTTTCCCTGTACGAGGCTGAGGTCGAGAACATGATTCAGGCTGTCGTGAATCTCCACCAGGCGGGGTGAAGCGGCGCTGTCCAAATCGTCCAGCGATTTTCGCAGCTCATCGGGATCACCGCTGGCATGCAGGTTTACATCGAACGTCACGACGCTTTCACCACCCACATCTTGCGGTGCGGCCGATTGGCGAGTGGCCGGGTGCGCACCCACCTGGCCCACGGCGCCATAGGTGTAGGTCACGAACATGTGATCCTTCAACGCGTCGGCCTCGGCCGCGCTGCTGACACCGATGATGACTCGCCCGTATTCCGGATCGATGGCAATCTGACGATCGGCCAACGACCTGACCATGCTGTCTTCCCAGGCATAGAGCTCCTCACCGCGAACGGTCCAATTCACCCCGTCATCATCCGGCCAGGTTTCGCCACCGAACTCTGGTATGGGCAGATGGAACTGCAAACCGACGTCGCTCACTTCGAGTGGGTCGGAATTCGATACAGAAGGATCGTATGTGTCGATCGAAAAATAGGCTTGCGGATTGCCGGCCGCCGAATCCTGGGTGAGCCTGGCACGAGAGATGAAACCCGGCACCCGATCAAGCTCAGTGATGACCGGCGACGACTGCGTAGGATCGAACTGATAGGTATTGAGCAGTCGGACGGGCTGCCCCAGGGGATGCAGATCGAATCGTGCCAACACCACCGTTCCCAGATCTACGCTTCCAGCCCAGGCCGGTTTGGCATAGCGCACACGATAATCTTTCAAACGCCACAGGAAAATAACCAGATTGGGCAGGTTGCAACTGACATCGCCGAACGCAGGCGGCCGCACATCGGCCACGTGTGCGAAAGGATCGAAAGGCGTGCCCAAAAGGCTCAACATCGCCGGATCGCGCACATTTACAGTGCCGCCCCGGATGGGTGTGAAACGCGTAACCGTCGGCTCGGCATATGGAGGATCCCCACCTTCGTCCGGGCGTTGATGGTTCAAGTGTTGATTCCAGATCAGGTTTTCCAACAGTTCGACGCAATGGACTCCCCACTTCGTCAGGTTGTAGGTCAGGCGCTCCAGGCTCGCCAACGTCCCTTTGCGCCGCCGCAATGCAATCGTATCGGCCACATCGGCCCGCAAGGTCCATGGGTCGCCCGACAAATGGCTCGTTCCAAGCAGATCGCCGATGTACGGGATCACCCAGGGGTCGCAAGTCTCGATGAACAAGTCGTTGTAAAGAGCTTCGATGTTCTCATGCACGGCTCCGAAGACCGCCTCAACCAACGCCAGGTAGCGTTTGAGCTGATAGGGCGGCGCGACGCTCTCATCTTTTATGCGGTAGATCTCCGGCAGTCGCTCGTAAAGCGGGACGCGTTTATCAGCCATATCAACAAGCCTCCGTGGCTGGCGTCGAAATCGGACTGAGCTTCAGCAGGCCAGAATAGAGCGCCAAGATGCGATCGCTGTCACATGCCAAATCGGTGTTGAAGACGGTCGTAGTGGGCAGCGTCAGAGTCTTTGGGGCATCGCTTACACCCAACGATTGCAGAGCCTTGACCTTGGCCCACAACACGCCTTCGACGTTCTGAATGATAGCTGCGAGGCGGGAGGCGTACTCCGGCTGGCCAAAACTCCGCTGCGCTTCAGCCAACAACCCCCGGGAACCATCGACCCCGGACTTCTCCTCCCCAGCCAACCCCAGAGTTTCTTTGATGTCCAATTCGACGTCGGTTTGTTGATAGGTCGCATCGAATGCTACGTCGGCGGCGAGAGCGATATATTCCCGCTGGCCCTGGATGATTTCGATCGGGAAACGTTGCGCCCCTCGGCAGCGGTTGTATTCATTCAAGGTCTTACGGACCGCGTTTATTTCAGCGCTGCGCCCGCTGTCCATCAAGACCGTAACGACGACGGATGGTACGCCATCCACCAGGTCCCAGGCAGCCATGGCTTTTGACACCCCCGCGATCGCCAGCGCCACGCTCTCATAATCTTTAATGCTCACGAGGCGATCCAAACTCTGCACCTTGCCTGGAGCGGCCGCCCGGGCGTTGTCGCCCGTCTCGGCCGAGTCACCGCCGCTCACCAAACCCGGCAGCAGAATCTTATCCAGGTTGTCCAATTTCGAGCCGGCTTGTACCGTCGTGTCGGTTTTCAACACGCCGTAGGCGGCGTTGCCGGTACGATATTCAGCGACGACGTTCTTGAGGCCGGAGGGCAATCGCTTTCCTGTCTTACCATCTCCGAACTGCACCCAACTTACGCCTTCGTGGTCTTCGCGCACGATATAAACCTCATCATCCGCCGCACTGGTGAAGAAAGTCGGCACTCGTTTCCACAAACGCCCGTCGACGTAGATTTTGAGTTCGGGAACTTCGGGTGGCGTTTCAGACGAGACGGTGTGGTATGTCAGTGGGGTCTTGGGAAGCTTGAAGGTCTGAAACCTCTGGCGGGAATCCCCATTACCCAAAACCTTATTGCGTTCGCTTTTGCCCTGGGTGGCTTCGATCAGGTTGCCATAAACGGTGACGGTCGGCTCGTCCTCATCGAAATCCTCCAAATCGAAGGAATTGGGAACGCCGGAAAGGGCCACCGTCCAAATCCACTTGTGCGTTTTATCCCTGCCGGTTAAAGTGAAGTCGGTCTTTTTGGAGGAAATGGTGATCTGTTCGAGTGTACCATCCTGGTCCTCGAACATAACCTTGCGGCCTGCCAAGCTGACAGCGGCGTCATACGTCCCGTAGAAGTTGAGCTGCTTTCCGGAGATGCTTCCGCTGTTCCAATCCGCAGGAGCGTGCAGTGTCAGCGAAGGCCCCAGAGTCTCATGAAATCGCAGCGAACGTACGTCGGCGTATGGAGAAGCCCCGGACGTTCCGGGGACCAACAATGCATCCAATTCGATTACCGTAGACGCGCCGGTCACGTTGGCCCACATGAACGAGTCAGAACGAACGTCTTTAATTGTGCGCACATAGGTGAACGGATAACGGGTGGTATACGAGGAGAAACTCACTTCACCCTGGCAGATGATCTCACTGCCGGCTGCCAGATCATCGACCTCCTGGGCCAGTGCCATTTCCTTGCCTTTGAAGATCGAGTTGTGTTGGGGAACGTAATAGGGTCCTGAAGGGGTAAACAGCATGCGGCTGTAGGAGGTCGTATCGTAGGTCAATGTATCACTGCTTGAGTTGTAGACAGGAATCTGCGCCGGGGCGGCGTAACCATAGTGACGAAAACTCCGCCCCAATTTGTACGCCGTGACAGTCGCACCTCGCGTTTCCGTTAGTTCGCCTTCGAAGTGGATGACGGTGCGATCGAGTACTCTCTCTACCTTGGACACGATCAGGATTTCAGATTTCTTCTGGGCCGGCAGCGAGTGTGAACTACTCACGTAGGAGACCGGATCCGGCACCAACATCAAGCGATCGCCTTTGCCGATCTCCGCTTCCGCCAAACGATCAGGGTTCGACGAACCGTCGACGGCATGCAGTTCCAATTTCCTCAGGCCGCTGGATACGGCCGCCATCGACTTTCTCGGTCTGTATAAACGAAATTCACTCAAGGCGGGGTAAGCCGTAAGTTCGTAGGTAGTTTCGAACTCGCAGGTTCCGTCAAGCCCTTTCACCTGGGCCTTAATCGGAAATCCTTTGGGAACGATGGCGATCTTTTTCTTGATTAAGAAGGCGAAGGTGCCTCTTCCGCCGATGCCCGGCGCAAGTCGATAACCCAGCAAACGCACCAGATCCGAGATACTCTCCCGCCACTCCGCCGTACGCAGATAGACCTCATTGGCGTAGACTTCTTGATAGAAAGTGAGAATATCTCCCAAGACTGCTGCACCTTCCAGTAAAGCAATTCCCGGATCATCGCTTACCCGATAGGTCCACCCGGCGAGCGCGGCCTCTTTGTTCATCTGACGCAGGATCGTTTCCCGGAAGTCCGACCAGGTGCCAATGCAATAGCGAATGCGGCTCAATCCAGGCCGATTATGGATTCGCCTCGGGAATGGGTCCGGCAAGGCACAATCGTTGCGGCAATCAGGTTTCATCGACGGCCTCCCTGGATATCGAAGTGGATCGTGCCGTGTTCCTTGTGGTCGGGGTCGTTTTCGACCAGGATGATTTCATTAGATCGAACCCGGATGACGTCACTCGTTCCGGAAGCAGGTGCATTCCAGCGTTTCATGGCAGCTTCGATTACATGATCGACACCGCGTATGGCCTGGATCGGACCGACCAGTTGACTTTGGTGTAACGCCTGGCCGAACGTCCATCGGTCGGGATGGAAGAAACCCAGACGGCCATCGGGTGTGTATCCGTCTGAAAATTCCTGTTCCAGGATTTCTCGAACATGCTCGACCCAGTAATCGGGATGGATGCAAAGCTGAACGACGATCTCGAGTGGCACGAATTCCGGGGGTCGAATCTCGAGATCCTCACCAATGAGGCGCACGGCCTCCAGGTGGCGCATGACCTTCTCTTCCAGCGCCTCACCCAAGGTTGTGCTTCCCACCGGATCGATCGTCACGCGCACCGTGCGCCAACTCCCCGTCCACATATAGCGGGCTGACGCCTGCGAAACCTCTCTGAGTTCTTCCGCTCGATTGACGTAGTCCTTGAGAGTAATGGCACGCAGTTGGCGGTAACGGTAGGCTTCGGGTACGCGACGGATCAATTCCGCCACCAGTTCCGGCGCCCGACCGTCATCGGCGTCGAAGGGATTCCACACCTCGGTTATAT
>JARRPX010000079.1 GCA_037382465.1 Anaerolineales bacterium
TTGTTACAACATTGCGAAAATCAAATACAAACAACTCTGTTCAGTGAAAAACCTGGGGATTATCTTTATACGTCTCTTTTGCTCTCCGAAGGCACATTCAAGTAAGTTATGAAACCATCTCTTTCGAATCCCTGGCAATCAGCCGAAGCTTTTTTTGATTCATACTGGTGGAAATACCCCTCTAGTCATATTCACTTGCCAAACATATAGTTTCTCCCTAAGGATTCGTCCGGGAAAAATCTGCTTTTAGAGATTTAACTCCTTTATATCCCCGGTGGTGATGAAAACTACCCGCTCGGCGATGTTGGTCACACGGTCTCCGATGCGTTCGAGGTTGTGGGCGCACCACATCAGGAACGTCGCACGCTCGACGCTGCCCGGCTTATCGGCCATGATCTCGACCAATTCATCGAACACGGCCCGGTAGAGTCGGTCCATCTCATCATCGCGATCGGCGATTTCCCGCGCGAGTTTCGCGTCCCGCTTCACGTAGGCGTCCAGGATCGCCGCCAGCATTTCTTTCGCCAGCTTGGCCATGCGCGGCACGTCGATCAACGGTTTCAGCAGCGGTTCGTCGCCCATCAAAATCACGGTTTTGGCGATTCCCGAGGCATGATCTGCCATACGCTCCAGATCGACGACGATGCTCATCGTCGCCATCACCGCGCGCAGATCAGAAGCGGCAGGCTGCTGCGTGGCAATCAGCGCCAGGCATGATTCTTCGATTTGGTAGCGCAAGGCGTTGACGTTCTCGTCATCCTCGATCACCTGCTGGGCGAGAACTTGATCGCGTTTTTGAAGGCTTTCCAACGCCCTCGTAATCGCCTCATCCACCAGCTTACCCAGGCGCAGGATGTCCTCTTGAACGTGTAGAAATGCACGATCGTATGTAGCACGCAAACCTTGCGGCATGTTACGCCTCCCTCACCAATCCGAACTACCCAACGCGGCCCGTCACGTAGGCCTCTGTGCGCTCTTCCTGTGGCCGAGTGAAGATCTTCGGTGTCTCATCGAATTCCACCAATTCACCCAACCAGAACAATCCCGTTTTCTCCGAAACCCGCGCGGCCTGCTGCATGTTGTGCGTCACGATCACGATGGTGTAGCGTTCTTTGAGCTGGCGCACCAGATTCTCGATCTCCAGCGTCGCGATGGGATCGAGCGCCGACGTTGGTTCGTCCATCAAGATGACCTCCGGTTCGACGGCGATCACGCGTGCGATGCAAAGACGCTGCTGTTCCCCCAACGAAAGGTCGAGGGCGCTTTCATACAAATCATCTTCGACCACCTCCCAAATCGCGGCGCGTTTCAGCGAAGTCTCCACGATCTCTTCCAGTTCGGCGCGCGAAGTGGTCAGTCCCAAAACCCGCGGGCCGAACGCCACGTTGTCGAATATGGACTGCGGGAAGGGATTCGGTTTCTGGAAGACCATGCCGACGCGCTGGCGGAGATCGACAACATCCATATCTTCTTCATAGATGTCTTCCCCGTCCAACAGAATCGTCCCCTCGATCCTCGTGTTGGCGATCGTATCGTTCATCCGATTCAGGCAGCGCAGAAACGTCGATTTACCACAACCGGAGGGTCCGATCAGTGCCGTCACCTCACGCTCGAGGATCTCCATGGAGATTTGACTCAAGGCTTTGAATTCACCGTAGTAAAAGTCAACATCATGGACGGAATATTTTCTGTTCGTTTGCATCTCAGTCATTCATAGCATTGTACACTAAGTCTCCGATGCCGGGTTTAATTCTTAAGGGTATTAAGATGATGATCGTCCCTTCCAACTTCGTGAAGGACACACTATAATCATGCGGATGATTAACGGGCCGCACATAACGAAGCCGTACGTAGTATTCCTTTTTCTTGTTCTTCTTTTGCTCATCCCCTCATGTGCAAGACCTGCTAAGAGCAGCAGAGTGGTTTCCAGCTCCTCGGACACGATTGAAAACAAAGGTTCAGACACAATCGTCAACCTCGCTCTGGCATGGGCGGAGGCGTACCAGAAAATCCGTCCGGAAGCGCGCATATCTGTCACAGGCGGAGGATCGGGCACGGGAATCGCCTCGCTCATCAACGGCACGGTCGACATCGCCAACGCCTCGCGGAAAATCAAACCCGAAGAAGTAGCAAACGCTGAAGCGAACGGCATCGACCCCGTCGAATTCGTCATCGCCCGTGATGCGATTGCCATCATCGTCAATCTGGAAAATCCTGTCGACCGGCTGAGCATCGACCAGCTTTCCGACATCTACAGCGGCAAGATCAACAACTGGCTCGAAGTGGGTGGTGAAGACCGGCCCATCGTGCGCCTATCGCGGGAGACCAACTCCGGCACCCACGTTTACTTTTTGGAACAGGTCCTGCGCAAGGGCGACAAAAACGACAGGACGCTCTTCTCGCCCGATACGCTGCTGATGCCGTCATCCGAAGGGATCAGCGCCGAGATCCGCCAGAATCCGAACGCCATCGGCTACGACGGCCTGGGATACGTCACGGACGACTTGAAGGTCATCGCCGTTTCAGCCGGTCCCGATGGACCGTACGTTTTGCCATCGGCCGAGAGCGTCAACAATCAGGAATACCCAATCGCACGAGATCTATACATGTACACCGCTGGGCAACCCAGTGGTGCGATCCTGGAATACCTGGATTGGATCCGCTCTGCCGAGGCGCAAGCCATCGTCAAGGAACTGGGCTTCGTCCCAATCGCACAATGAGGTCATGATGCAATCTCGCAGCTGGAAAGAATTCCTCATCACCCGCATGATCAAGATTTCAGGGTATTCGGCGATCATCTTCGTGGTCATGATTTTCATCTTCCTCCTGCGAGAAGGTTCGGCAACAATCGTCGAAGTCCCCCTCAAAGACTTGTTCAGCACGCGCTGGTATCCCATCGAAGGTTATTTTGGAATTCTGCCGCTCATCAGCGGTTCGATCATCGTCACCATCGGCGCCACGCTGATCGCCGTGCCCCTGGGAGTCTGTTGTGCGATCTTCATCGCCGAGATCGCACCCCGCTGGGTGCGTGAGTTTCTCAAACCCCTGGTCGAGTTGCTCGCCGGCCTGCCTTCGGTGATGCTCGGATTTCTGGGCATCCTGGTGATCGCACCGGCAGTGCGCCAGATTCTCAACGTTCCCACGGGACTGACCGCCTTCACCGGTGCGCTGCTTCTCGCTGGAATGGCCATTCCCACCATCGTCAGCGTCGCCGAAGACTCGCTGGATTCCGTGCCGCGCACCTACCGCGACGCAGCCCTGGCCATGGGCGCCACGAAGTGGCAGACGATCTGGCGCGTGACCCTTCCCGCAGCCCGCTCCGGTGTGCTCACGGCCGTGATGCTCGGTGTCGGACGCGCCATCGGCGAGACGATGACCGTGATGATGGTTACCGGCAACGCCCCCGTGATGCCCACGGGACTCGGCTCGCTCTTTCGGCCCGTGCGCACGATGACGGCCACCATCGCAGCCGAGATGGGTGAGGTCGCCAATGGCAGTGTCCACTACCACACTTTGTTCTTCATCGGCATCGTACTCTTCGTGATATCGCTGCTGATCAACCTGGTCGCAGCGAGAATCGTTTTCCGCCAGCAGAAACGTGCCGAGAGGATTTTGTCTTAGAAGACGATGCGACGACCATGACCGATTCCGCCAGCACACCTTCCAAGGCCAAGCCGCGCAACACCAAACGGCGCAACCTGATTCAACGCCTGGGCTATACCGGCCTGATCCTCGCCGCCATCATCACCGTCACGCCCATCATCCTGATCGTCGTTTACATCTACAGCCGCGGGCTGCCCGCGATCTCGCTCGAATTTCTCACCGCCATGCCGAAGGACGGCATGCGGGCGGGAGGCATTTTCCCTGCGATCGTGGGTACGTTTTGGCTGACGATCGGCACCGGCGTGATCGCCGTGCCCCTGGGAGTCGGCGCCGCCATCTACCTCTCCGAATATGCGCCGGATAACCGCTGGACGCGCACCATCCGCATCGCCATCATCAACCTGGCTGGCATTCCCTCCGTGGTGTACGGCCTGTTCGGGCTGGGTCTTTTCGTCCTCTTTCTCCATTTCGGCACGAGCATCCTCGCCGGATCGCTCACCCTGGCCATCATGACCATACCGGTGATTATCAGCACGTCGGAAGAAGCGCTGCGCGCCGTCCCGAACAGCTTCCGTGTGGTGAGCATCTCCGTCGGGGGCACCCGCTGGCAGACCATCCGGCGCGTGGTGCTGCCGCAAGCGCTGCCCGGCATTCTCACCGGGGTGATTCTGGGGCTCGAACGAGCGGCGGGGGAAACGGCGCCCATTTTGTTCACCGTCGCTGCCTTCTTTCTACCCAGATTGCCGTCGTCGATCTTCGACGCCACGATGGCACTGCCCTACCACCTCTTCGTGATTTCCACCCAGGTTCCGGGAATGCCGGTGAAAATTCAATACGGCACGGCGGTCGTCCTGCTCACATTTGTTCTTGCAATGAACAGCGTGGCGACGGTCATCCGCTCACGGGCCAGAGCGAGGCGGCAATGGTGAGTGCGAAACAAACCCCGACTCTGGAAAACGATGGGACCGAACCGAGACCCAAGATCCTGATCGAGAATCTGACCGTGCGCTACTCGGACGGCACCGAGTCGCTGCGCCAGATCAACCTCGCCATCCCGGAAAACGCCATCACGGTCCTTTTTGGACCCGCCGGCGGCGGTAAATCGACCCTCCTGCGCACCATCAACCGCCTCAACGACCTGGCGGACGTCGTCGAACTTTCCGGACACCTTTACCTCGACGGCCGGGATGTGCTTGCCAAAGATCGCGACGTCATTGCGCTGCGCAGGAACATCGGCATGGTGTTTGCCCGTCCCGTCGTCCTGCCCATGAGCATTCGCCAGAATCTCACCTACGCTTTGGAACTCGCCGGCGTTCGCGATTCGGAACGCCTGAACCAGGCGGTCGAGGAAAGCCTCAAAGCGGCTGCGTTGTGGCAGGAAGTGGAAGACCGCCTCGACGAACCTGCCGTGAGGCTGTCCGGCGGACAGCAGCAGCGGCTCTGCATCGCCCGCGCCCTGGTACTCAAACCGGAGGTGATCCTGCTCGATGAACCTACCTCGGGCCTGGATCCGATCTCGACCGGAAAGGTCGAGAGTTCCCTGCACACCTTGAAGGAAGACTACACCATCGTCCTTGTACCGCATTCCGTCCAGCAAGCGGCGCGCGTGGCCGATTACGCCGCGTTCATGTTGGACGGACGGCTGATCGAATACGCCGAAGGCAAGCTGCTCTTTACCAACCCCAAGGATCAAAGGACAGAAGACTACATCGAAGGTCGTTTCGGCTAAAGCACCGGAAGCGCTTCCCACACCTGCACAGACTTCCACAACGATTAAAATATGAACTATGACTCTTGACGTAAGGCAGTATTCGAAATACACTCATTGCAACAGGCGCCCCCGCTGTACCGCGGTTCATCCGTCGGACGGCGGGGTCATTTTTTGGGTCCTGTTGTGCATGTTCGCCGGTATGCTGAGCCTAACGGCTTGCCGGCCGGCAACAGTAGACGCCACAAACCCGAGTACGATGTCCAGCCCCACTCGCCCATCTCCCACGATCAGCCCAAATGTGGCTGCGCCGACGGCGACGGCCACGGGCAGCCCAACCCCACATCCCTGCACGCAGCAGCCGGGCGAGGTGATCCGCAGCCAGGTCGTCGATTCCAGTTTGCCCCGCCCATTCCCCTTCCGTATCTACCTTCCTGCTTGCTACGATGAAGGTAGCGGAAGGACGTATCCGAGTCTCTACATGCTGCACGGTCTGGCGAAGGACGATTCAGAGTGGGATACGCTGGGAATCGACGAAACCGCCGACCTGCTCATATCGGATGGCAGCGCGCCGCCGTTCATCATCGTCATGCCCTTCCACGCCACGGGCATCGATCTCGAAACCGCACTCGCCGACGTCCTCGTCCCCTTCATCGACGAACAATACCGCACGATCCTCGATCCTGATTTCCGCTCGATCGGTGGGCTCTCCCGGGGTGGAGGACTGGCGCTGCGGATCGGCCTGCAAAACCCGAATCTGTTCCACGCCATCGGGATGCACAGCCCGGCCAACGTTTCAAGCCGCGAATACATCACGCGCCGGGTCGATCAAATCCCAGCGGACGTCCAGTTGCACCTGTGGATCGACATCGGCGATCACGATCCGCTTCTGGAATCCACACAACTGCTGATTTCCTGGCTGGAGGACCTCGGGATGGATCCGCTGACCTTCGTGAACACCGGTTTTCACGACAGCAACTACTGGTCCCAACACCTCGAAAGCTATCTCAAATGGTACGTCGGGACCTGGCCGACAGGAAACTGATTGCCGCGAGTATCCCCTACGCCACATAACACAGATGCCGGTCTTCAATTTGACGTAGGAGTCGAAGCAGACGGTGCAGGCAGCAGATCGGAGTCTCGCGGAATTCAGTAATGGGGATTTAAATGGGATTTCGTTTTAGCGCAAAACGCGGAGAATTTCTTCCTCGCTGATCGGCCCCGGCCGCAGAATCTGGGGCACGGCGCGCGTGCAATCCACAACCGTAGAAGGCTCTCCACCGGGTGTTTTTCCGCCATCCAAAATCAGCTCGATGCGTCCCTCCAGCGCCGTGAAAACGTCTTCCGCCGTACAAGGGCTCGGGTCGCCGGAACGGTTCGCCGAAGTCACTGCCAGCGGTCCGGCGACGGTAAGCAGTTGCAGCGCAAGACGGTGGTCCGGAACCCGGAGGCCGACCGTCTTGTCCACGCTGAGTTCTTCGGGCAAATCGGGCTTGCGCCAGACGACGATCGTCAAAGGTCCCGGCCAGAAACGGCTCGCGAGCTGTTCCGCATTCGAGGGCAGGCTGAGTGCGACCTTCGAAATCTCGTCCGCACCCGCCAGCAGGACGGGAATCGCTTTCGTATGCACACGACCTTTGACGCGGAAGATCCGTTGGATCGCCCCGGCGTCGTGCACGCGGGCGCCCAGTCCATACACCGTGTCCGTGGGAAAGGCCACCAAGCCGCCACCCTGAAGAATTTCCAGCGCACGGGCGATGGCTTGCGAATCACCCTCGGGAAGGACCTGCGTCTTTCTTCTCATCGATCCACGATCACCAAACGAGGCCGGCCGGCGTAATCTGATCGGATCTGCACACGATGCTGCGGCAGGGCGTGCGAAACATACTGCTGAATGGATTGCGCCTGCCCCGTCCCGATCTCGAAGAGTGCACGCCCTTGCGGGGACATGATCGAGGGCAGTGCATCCACCAGACGGCGTACGACGGCCAGTCCGTCCTCACCGCCGTCGAGCGCGATCCGCGGTTCGCGCTGCGCAACGTGCAAATCGCCCAACTCATCTTCCGGAATGTAGGGAAGGTTGGCACACAGCAGATCGAAACCTCCCGTGCGTACAAGTGGCGAAGCCAAATCCGCACAGATGAGGCGTACGAACCGGTCGACCCCATGCAGGCGCACATTTTTCCGCGCGACGCGCAGCGCATCCAAAGATACGTCGGTAGCGTAGACTCGCAAATCTTGAATCTCGCAAGCCAGCGTTATTGCCACACACCCCGATCCGGTGCCCACATCCACGACGGTCAGCGGATGGGAAGTCTCCCGATGGTATTCGAGTGCCGCGTCTACCATGAGTTCCGTTTCGGGCCGAGGGATCAACACGGAGCCGTCGAGCCGGAAGCGTCTGCCGTAGAATTCCCACCAACCCAGCACGTGGGGCAGCGCCTCTCCCTGCACGCAGCGATCCAGCAAGTTAAGGAATTCAAGCCCGTGTTCTTCTTCGAGTTTGCTTTCCGGGTGCGCCATTAGCCAGGATCGGGAACGATCCAGGATCTGGCCGAGAAGCAGTTGGCCGTCCAGGTTCGGGGTTTCGCTGCGATGTCCTAAAGCGCTGCGGCTCACGTCGAGCGCCGAGCGTACGGTAGCGGGGTATTTCACGATTCGTCTTCTATGGCTTGCAAGCGCTCGGCCTCTTCCTGCGTGGTCAATTCGTCGATGAACTCGTCGAGGTCGCCGTCAAGTACCGCGGGGAGGTTATACGAAGATAGATTGATGCGGTGATCGGTCACGCGAGACTGGGGGAAGTTATAGGTGCGGATTTTTTCCGAGCGTTCTCCCGTCCCCACCTGTGCACGGCGCGTGGCCTCTTCCTTCTTCTGCTGTTTCTCGAGCGCGATTTCATACAGGCGCGCCCGCAGGATGCTCATGGCCCGCATGCGATTCTGCAGCTGGGAGCGTTCGTCCTGGCACTGCACGACCATGCCGGTGGGAAGATGCGTCAGGCGCACGGCGGTGGAGTTCTTCTGCACGCTCTGCCCTCCCGCGCCCGCCGAGCGGTAGACGTCCATCTTGATGTCTTTCTCCGGGATCTTGATTTCGACCTCATCGGCTTCCGCCAACACGGCGACGGTGGCCGTCGAAGTGTGGATGCGTCCCTGCGACTCGGTGGTGGGCACGCGTTGAACGCGGTGCACGCCGGATTCGTGCTTCAGGCGCGAGAACGCCCCGCGCCCCTTGACCATGAAGATGATCTCCCGGAAACCGCCGACGCCGGTCTCGTTGGAGGACATGATTTCCACCTGCCAGCCGCGGCCTTCGGCGTAGCGGGCGTACATGCGGTAGAGATCGGCTGCGAAAAGCGTTGCCTCGTCTCCGCCGGTTCCGGCGCGGATTTCCATGATCACGTTGCGCTGGTCCCTCGGATCGCGAGGGATCAACATGGATTTCAACTCGGATTCGAGGGCGTCCCGCTTCGATTCGAGCCTTTCGACTTCTTCCTGTGCGAGATCACGCATCTCCGGGTCGTCGCTGTCGCGCAGGCTGATCGCCTGCTCGAGTTCGTCGCTCAAAGCCAGATATTCGCGGTAGGCGCTAACGACGGGCTCCAGCTCCGCCCGTTCGCGCGCCAATTCGGCGACGAGCTGGTGATCGTCACCGGCATGCGCCAATTCCTCGTCCAGGGCCTGCAGGCGCTCTTCGACGCCCGCCAATTTATCCAGCATTTCGACTCCACACAATAAACTCCCACGGATTCTGTGGGAGATGTGTTTCGATTATACCATGCGGACACAATCCAGGCCTTACCCCATGAGCCGGGAAACCGGCGCACACAAGTAGTGGAACACGAAGGGGAACTCCTGGCGCAATGCTTACGTCTATGTTACACAGGTCTCAAGCTCATTCTGGAGGTGCAGCATGCATCGGTGGAAGCCCATTTTCCTCGTACTGCTTACCGTTTCGATGGCCACGGTCGTTGTATTTCCCGCACGCGCCGACGGCATCATCATTCCCGAACCGCCGATCTGCGATCCGGGTCCCTGCCGTGAACCGTTTCCCGTTTCGCAGCTCGCCATTAAATATCACCACGTCGATGTCAGCATCGAAAACCAGGTCGCCATCACCCACGTCGATCAGGTTTTTCGCAACGACAACGACTGGACGGTGGAAGGCACCTACGTCTTCCCCATTCCGCCCGGCGCCTCGGTGACCGAGTTCACACTGTGGATCGACGGCGAGGCGGTGAAGGGTGAAGTGCTCGAACGCGACGAAGCGCGGGACATCTACGAGGACATCGTGCGCACGCTCCGGGATCCCGCCCTGCTCGAGTATCTGGAAGGGGGTGCCGTACAGGCCTCGATCTTCCCCATCGAACCGGGTCAGGAACGGCGCATCGAACTCGAGTACACCGAGGTGCTGCAGGTCGAGAACGGCCTGGTTCACTATCGCTATCCCCTCAACACGGAGAAATTCTCAACGCAGCCACTCGAAGACGTGCGCGTATCGGTGGACGTGAAAAGTCCGCATCCCGTACGCGCGATTTACTCGCCCACCCACACGATCGACGTGAACCGGGACAACGATTACCGCTTCGACGTGTCCTATGAGGAAAACGACGTCAAACCGGACGAGGATTTCGATCTCTACTATTCCGTCGCCGACGAGGACATCGGCCTCAACCTGATCACCTATCGAGACCCCGAAGAGGGCGACGGATTTTTCCTGCTGCTGGCTGCACCCAGCGTGGAAGTAAACCAGAATCAGCGCATCCCCAAGGACGTATTCGTGGTGCTCGATCGCTCCGGCAGCATGGATGGAGAGAAATTCATCCAGGCCCAGGAAGCGCTGGTCTACATCCTCGATCATCTGCATGACGACGACCGTTTCAACATTATCGCCTTCAGCTCGGGGACGCGCGCTTATGCTGATAACCTGCGCCCCGCGGAAGAAGCGGAGCAGGCGAAGGAATGGGTCTATTCACTCTCCGCGGCGGGTTCGACCGACATCAACCTCGCCCTGCTGGAAGCGTTGGCGCAGGTGGAGCGCAATCGTTCCACGATCATCCTTTTCCTGACGGACGGATTGCCGACGGAGGGCGTCACCGACAGCGAAGACATCGTCGCCAACATACGCAAGGAAGCTCCCGACAACGTGCGCCTGTTTGCTTTCGGCGTGGGCTACGACGTCGACACGTTCCTGCTCGATACGCTTTCCGGCAACATGCACGGCGCGACGACCTACGTCACACCGGACCAGGCGATAGACGAGACAGTCTCGGCTTTCTACGCCAAAGTCAGCACGCCAGTACTGACCGACATTGCGCTCGATTTCGGCGATGTGATCGTCAACGATCTGTACCCCGACCCGCTGCCCGACTTGTTTGCCGGAAGCCAACTGGTGCTCGTCGGCCGCTACAAGCATTCCGGCGGCGGTTCGATCGAGCTGCACGGCAGCGTGGAAGGTCGTGAGGTGACTTACGTCTACGAAGATCACACGTTCCGCTCTTCGGGTGGTCCGGATTTTCTGCCCCGACTGTGGGCCACGCGCAAGATCGGCGCCCTGCTGAATCAGGTACGCCTGCAGGGACCCAACGAGGAGATCGTCGATCAAATCGTGCAGCTCAGCATCCGCTACGGCATCGTCACGCCTTACACGTCTTACCTGGTCACTGAGCCGCAGATGCTGGGCGCAGAAGCCCAGGAGGACATCGCCACCAATGCGCTCGAAGAGATGGAAAGCGAACCGGCGGCAGTTTCCGGAGAGGGCGCCTTCGAACGCGCCGCAGCCGAAGGGGAGTACAAGGACGCCGACGTCCCGCTGGCGCCGGACGAAGAAGCCGGCGACGTCGTGCGCATCGCCGGATCACGGACCTACCGGCTCATCGATGGAGTCTGGATGGACACGGCCTTCGATCCCGAAAGCATGGACACGATCCAGGTCCCCTTCCTGTCCGAAGATTACTTCGCCCTGGCGGCTGCACGCAGCGATCTGGCCGCCGGATTTGCACTCGGCGATCGGGTGATCGCCATCACGGACGGAGTCGCGTACGAAGTCGTGCCGGAAGATTCGCAGGGCGACGAAGTCGACATCCCGGCCGATCGGACGGATGAAACCGCGAACGCGGAGGACTCGTCGGCATCCGGAGCGGAAGAAGAACCGGACAGCCGCAGCCACGACATCACCCTGCCCTGTCCCGGCGCACCGCTGGTGCTCGGAATCGCGCTGCTGCCATGGGTGGAAAAGAAACGGCGCAATAAGTGATAAACCAGTCGTCACCACAGGAACAGAGTATCTCGAACTTCGTAGGGGCGGGTTTGAAACCCGCCCCTACTTTTCGAATCGGCAGATGGAGGCTTAAAGTGTTTAGCCAGAGTTCTTTTGTAAGCGGATGCGGTCCTTAAGCATTGTTGTTATAACGATCCAAATCCCAGCGCATTGGATACTGAATGATCTGGCGACGTACGCTTTCCAGCGTGCCTTCATTACGGATGACGTGTTCCCAGTAGTTGCGTTGTCACAGACGTTTAGGGAAAGGAAGCCAATCCATCTTTTTTACCCCATCGACGTATCGTTTTGTGGTCATCGTTTTGAAACGATGTGTTACCTCGGGTAACGATAATGTAGGGGCAACCC
>JARRPX010000080.1 GCA_037382465.1 Anaerolineales bacterium
CAGCACCAGCCGAATTCCTAACAACGCAGCAACCAGCCAAACAGCGAACAGGAATCGATGTCGTCCAACGTTGAAAGTAAATACGGAGAAGTCCTCGATTAACGCGTAAACGTGTCCATAGCTGAAGAACAGAATTATGATAAAAGTTGAGAGTACGGCAGCTCGCAACGTGTCTCGGAGCCAAATCCAGAACAATGAGTAGAGAATACATACGAGTAGAACGGATACGATCAGAGAGCGCATTGCGTCCAGTAATACCACTTGTGCAATGTTGGTCGCTAAGAATGAAAGCACAGGATACATCGAAATTGTGATGGGAAAGAAAAATATACGTTTCATCCAGATACCTTTGGCCTTCATCTACATGCATCCATATCGTGGTGATTTCGCCCCGTCACTCGAGCGCAGGCCAGGGCAGCCACGCCCACCTGGCGAAATACTTTGTGGCCATGCGCCGCCAAAGCATTGCCAGCCGTCGGCGTGTGCGAACCCCGGAACTATCCGAGCGGATTCGTCCCGGGGCAGAATCGCCGGAACGAGGCCGGGCAAGCGCTGTGAGATACAGCGGGATGAGCCGGGATCTGGGCCTGCCATGAGCGCGCAGCCGCAGGACTTCGAAACCGGCTTGCCGCAAAACCTCTCGCAGCGTCGCCGCCGTGTAAGCATACAGGTGCGCCAATTCGAAGGCCTGGTGTCCGTACAGGTTGGGCACCTCGATCAAAACCCATCCATCCGGGGCAATCCAGCGCCGGCGCAGATGGATCAAATACGCCAGCGGATCAGGGAGATGCTCCAGCACGTGCGACATCGAAACCAGATCGAAGGCTGCTTCATCCTGCCTTTCCAACGTCTCGAGATCAGGGTACATACGTAATTTTCTTTTCGCCGCGTAGGCGCGGTAAGCCTCACCGGGCTCGATTCCTACGCTCTCACAACTATAATCCGATCGGAACCTGGCCAGCAGCGCACCTGCGGAACTGCCGATGTCGAGATGGCGACGGATTTCAGCGGCGTCCCGGTGGACGAACTGCGACAATGCCCTTGCCCGGCCGGCTTGAACGCGCAGGTCTTTATCCGTCGGTCCCTCCGAGTCCTGCACGGTCTTTCGATACTGCTCCATGTAAAAGCGGCTGAGTGCAGACTGATTCATTCGCGGCGATTGGAACACCAAACCGCAGCGATCACAAATCTGGTAATGCAATCGCTCACCTGCATCCTCGAGCTGCGCGAAAACGGAATGCATTTCTTGTCCGCTGCGGCACAGCGAACAATGCACCACGTCTTCCCACACCGCATCACCTGTCAGCATCAGTAGACACGCCTCGTTCCTGCTTTTCCATACATTTTCGCATCTCGGCCATTCCAATCACCCATACCTCCGAAATCAAGCGGGGGAAGGGCAGGCGAAAGCTCAAACCTTTTCCACCAACTTCATTGGAATTTGGCCACCATGCGTAAGATGTCGAAACCTTCCGCAAACGGCCTCTCCGCCAATGCGCCGTTGCGCACCATCGTCGCCCGGACGACTTCGGGCGAGAAATAATAACGATCGGCGTAGGTCTCGTACTGCGCCAGAGCCGTGAGCTTTAATTCGACGTCTTTTTCGTCGACCTCGACGAGAAAGTGAGGGAAGAAACCATAACTGCTGCGGAAGACGTCGAAACCCAACACCGTCACGCCGCGAAAAGCTCGCAGCGCCTCTTCCGTCACGATGCGATGATCCTGATGGATGTCTGCCCTGGTGTGGGCGAAGACGATATCCGGGGCATACTCGTGATTCACGTTGTAGAGATACTCCAGAATTTGCTGCCGATCCCGGGGAAAATTGCGTGTCTCAAATTCGTCGAGGACCACACACTCTTTGGACAATCCCAAGATTTCCATGCTGCGGAAATGTTCCTGCGGGATGTTTTTCAACTTGGGATTTTTCTGGTTGTCGGAAAGCGTAATGCAGCGCACTTCCGTCTGCCGAGCAACGTGAGCCAACAACGCCCCACAACCCAATTCGATGTCATCGGGATGTGCGCCGAGAAACAGAAGCCTTTCTCCATTAATGTTCACGTCGACTCCTTTGTTCCGTCACTTGGTGGCGATAAACCCACCCACGACCTTGGTCATGACCAGCTTGCCTTCGCGCTCGGCACGCCGAATCGCTGCCTGGCGGATTTTATCCATCACGCGCTCGAAATCGTCCGTTCCTTGAAACAACCCTCGCCAGAGTTTCCGGTCTTCGGAGAGTGAAGCACGAGTGTAATCGAGGAAGGGTTTTGCGTCCGGAAACGTTAGTGGATTCTCGAATATGTGCGTCTCGACGTCGGAAAAGGTGGCATGCATGGCGTCCAGTATTTCGCTGCCGTACCGGGAGCTGCCCGGCATGGGCGGGATCGGTCGCTGGGTGGCTTCGAAGATGATGTCGTAGAAAAGCTGCTTGTTTTCCGGCATGGGCCCGGTGGTGAACAATTTCCCGCCCGGTTTCAACACCCGATACATCTCGGCGATGGTGAAAGGAATATCGACGGCGTAGTAGATGGCGAAACAACACGTCAGCAAATCAAACGTGTCGTCGTCGAACGGAAAGCGTTCGTTGAAGTTTAATTCGAGATATTCGATATCGGCAGACTTCACCGCGCTTGCCTCGCGGGCTTGCTCCAGCAATTCATGCGAAACATCCCCTCCGGTGATCTCGACCTCGCCCGACAGCGCATCGTAAAAAGCGAGACACTGTTTGCCGGAGCCGCATCCGACGTCCAGGATTTTCATTCCCCTGGAAAGGGGTAACAGGTTCAACATCCAGGCATCGATGTTCCTGCCGCCAAATTGCTCGTGAATATTGATCCGCGTTTCTAGATCCTTGCTGGTCTCCTCGTACTCCACTTTCATGGTACGTTATCTCCTCTCATCGATTCATGCCGGATTTTTCCGTGAGGCGTCAAAGCGTTTCGTCCTCCGGCTCGTTGTGCCAATCTCCTGTTCCCCGGTTCAACGCCCAGAAGAGCCGATTGTAAAGTCCCTGCAGCAGCCAGCGGACAGGTTTCCAACGCAGCAGCGACTTCCCCTTCCGCTTCGCCAGCACCATATCCGACGCCTGGGCGTCGATCGAAAAACGGCCTGCCTCCTCTGCCATGGATGGATTCACGACGTTGCCGATGAGCCGTGTGGTCCGCTGCAGCGTGGCCAAGCGCAAGTACCCCGCCGCATCGATCTGATTATCCAATTCATTGAGACCGCCCATCAGCCGTCCCACCCACTCTCCCGCAAGAAACCTGACGAGCACCGCCTTCGGCGAGACGAATTGATTGTGGCAGGCGGTGGCATACGCACGTTGGCCTTTATACTCGATGATGATGTCGTCCAGATCGCGCACCGTCTTCAAAAATGCATCCGTGTCCTTCCCCAATGAGACTGCCCATTCGCGCTCCCAATCTTCCGGGATGGTCTTGCCGTAGCTCAGACTCGTATCGGAGTCCGTTTCCGCAAAGCGCAGGTTGCTTGCGATACCGTGGTCGAAAAGCGTGCGTTCCGGGTTGCCGCTCACCATGCCTACGTTCGGAAAACCGTCGAGCAGATCCAGATGCGCTTTCAACCAACCCGGGTAGAAGAAGGTATCGTCATCCGTGTAAGCGATCACTTCGCCCGGCGCCGCGCCGGCGATGAGCCGCAAAGCGCCCAACTTGCCGATGTTTTCGCTCGAAGACAGCAGGTAGCGGATCTTGCCCTCATCCAACAGGCCTTGCAGATACGCTTTCACCGGTTCACAGCTCGCATTGTCGAAGACGAGCAGGTCGTATGGTTTCTGGGTGTGGCGGAAGATCGAGTCCAGGCATAACTTGAGCACGCCGAAACGATGCTGGAAGAAACCGCTCAAGTGCGGGATGTACACCAGGACCGCCTGCGTGACCCGGGCGGGTCGATAGCTGCTGGCGCGGCCGCGCGCCGGATTCATACCCACACGAGTCATCTACTTCTCTTCCCCCGCGCCCGAATGCTCGCCGGACGGAGATCCGCGTGAGATCAGCCGGCGTATGCGGCGTAGTATTGCCCCGCTGTAATAGCGTAATCCCTCGATCGGGTGGAACAATACCCGCACCAGAAGGGCCCGCCGGCCAGCGCCGAAACGAGCGATCAAAGCGCTCTCGATTGCCCGCAGGACGCCCATCTCGAAAAGGCTCCTGCGACTCAACGCATCTCCCTGCAGTTTCCAGGTCGCATCGGTGGGCATGAAAATGACTTCCATGCCGCCGGCAGCGGCCAGATTTTCCTTGCTTTCGGGGCCGCCGTAGGGCGGCCTTCCACCCGGAAGGTGGCTGTAATCGTGATCCTGGTGGATCACGGTGATCGCCTCGGTGGCATCGACGACGGGAACGCTCGCCGCCCGACCGGCGTAAATGGTCCAGTTGTCCCAACCGGGGCGTCCGAGGGCAAAATCCGGCATGTGGCGCAGCAAATCTCGCTCGAAAACGAAATAGTCGCTGCCCAGCGGACCGTGTCGTCTGCCGACGCCCTCCACCTGCCGGCGAAGCTCGTGCAGCCAGTCTCGGCCAAAATCGATCGGCTGCGTGATATTCAAATTCCAACGCTGCCCGAGGATCAGGAAATCCTTAAACTGGCGGCGGACCCGATCGGCGCCGGTAAGCAAGTCCTCGAGGAAGATGATGTCGGCGTTGGCGAAGCAAAGCAGGGAATGGCGTGCGTTTTCTCGCGCCAGGGAAAAAACCGCGCTGACGTACGGCGTCCCGCGCTGGTTGTGGCGCACGTCCTTCAGATGGCGGATGCCCAGCTCGTGCGCGATTTCCGCCATGCCCGGCTCGTCGCCGATGAGCAGTACCTCCACATCGTCCCCCAGGCGCGTCCATGATTCGATCGCGTTGCGCTGGATCATGTCGATGTGCGGGTTGAAACCGAAAGGTTTGGGTGAAGTAAAGATCGTGAGCATTAATAGGTCTGCCTTCTGCACCTGTCTCGAATTCCGGCCTTTCCTCGGCTTATTCCACTTCGCGGTACGTCCGCTGGCGCACGTTGCTGTTGATTTTCATCAATTCCGGTTCCTCTTCCAGAATTTCAAGCACATCTTTCCAGGTAAAGTCGTTCACGTCTTTCAAGCGAGAAAAAATCTCTCGCACGAAACGTAAATCCTCCTTGGTATCTACCGTCCACCGATAGCCGCCGTAATCGCCGTCCGCCGTGACGGAAACGATCGGGAAACGCTGCGGATCTTCGTAGAAATACGGGGTCACGTGCTCGCGGTGATAGGGCTCTTTCGCCTCCCGGTTCGCCATTTGCAGCGCATCGAAGTCCACCACTTCCACATCCAAACCGATCGGGAAGGTGCGGACGATGCGGTTGCTGGCGTAAACAGCCGGCGGATTGCTGTCCAGAAACGCCTGTATCGTGGTGTCGATCACGCCGGGGTCAATCAGCGGACAATCCCCGGTCAGCCGCACGACGATGTCTGCGTGGTACATTTCCGCCGCCTGCACGTAGCGATACAAGACATCGGCAGCGCGCCCGCGAACGCATGGATACCCGTGCGCCTCGCACAGTTCTGCAACCGCGTCATCAGCTTCATCGACCGTCGTGGCGAGCACCACCGAGTCCAACAGTTTGGACATACGCGCTCGTTCGATCACCCAGGCGATCATCGCCCGGCCTTGAATCTCTGCCAGAACTTTCCCGGGTAAACGGCTCGAACCCATACGAGCCTGAATGATTGCAACGATGTTTTCGCTCTCCGATGTTCGGCCCATTCAAGATATCCTTTCGAACGATCCTACGCGGCGACGCTTTCCGAAGGGATCGCTTCCCTCGTCACGAGGCCTTTTTGCCTGAATTTCTCGACATACGTCCAGGTCTCCCAATAATCCAATCCCAGTTCCGAGGCGATATCGTACACGCTCGTATCGCCTTCGAAACGCATCATGATCTTCTCAATCGCCCGATTGAGATCCCAATTTTCACGCCAATCCACCCAGAGACCGTGACCGGAAAGAAAGACCGGACCGCGGAAGTTTCTGCGCGGCACATAATTCGAGGCGTAAATGCGTACAGTTACCTCGATCACGTCCAGCGCCTGCTGCAGCATTTCCTCATGAATGATATCCGGATTGTCGTCGCTCGTGTGGTACTCGTCATACGGCCAGCGGCTCAATGAAATACACGGAACGTTGACGCCCGGGCCGTTGATCACGCGCTCGTCGTTGGCAACGACCTGGGCGAACTCGCCTTCACGGAATTCCTCCCCGCTGTTTGCGAGCGCGAACCTGGCAATGCGGTCGATCAAATGATCGTCCTGGCGTGAACGCTGCAAAATGAGCGAATTCTCGTTTCCCGTCATTTCGATGAAGATACCACCCTTCAAGCGGGGAATCAGATCCTCGTTGTGCGCCAGGTAAGCGATGCTGCCGATCGTCTCGGGGCAGAAGAGGAAGCGCACGCTCATCGAGCCTTCCGGCAGCCGTCGATCGGCGAGACGCTGGGCAAGCCCGATCGCCGTGACGACGCCGGCCGCATCGTCGTTCGCCTGCATCGGATGACATACGTGTGCGGCGATGATCATTTCCCCGGCATCCGGGTTCGGGCCGCCTTCCGGATGGACCAACAGCGTGCCCACCCGAAGTCCCTGGTCCGCCCGTTTGACGAATTCCGAGCGAATCACGGCCCGATACCGTTTGTCGTGCGGCAGGGAATCGAAGGTCTGCTTGGACATGCAGAAACCCCAGTCCCGATCGTAGTATTTGAATTCCCAGGGAATCGCATGCGGGCGTTTCTCGCTGTAGTACAGGTGAGGCTCCAGGTCCTTCCAGGCCAGAATTCGATCGACTGGTCCTTCAGAGACGATCGTACGATGCAGCGGATAGATCGCTTCGAGGATGGGCTTCAAAGGCAGCACCTTTTTCACCATGGTCGCAACCTACTCATGGATCTCCTTCGTGCGGTACAGTTTTTCCGGATGGTTCTTGGCGATCACCGTCCAGGCATCGTAGAAGGGATTTGCTCGCACGGTGTGCACCGAAGCGTCGCCAAGTTGATGGACCTCGATAATCTCACGCTCGATCAATTCGTTGATCGCGGGTTTGATGTCGGTGATCACCTGGAACGTCGAACGTACGTACATCGAATAGGTCTTCAGCTGCGGCTCGCCATCGTAACCCACGTAGATCCCCGAGAACTTCTTCACCCGTCGCCAATATCCTCCGGCCTTGTAGATGGCGCGCACGCTGAAGGTGAAGGAGCTGTTGAAATCCAGGCCGATGCTGACGATCAGGCCGTTGAGTTTGTGAAAAAGGGCAAAAACGGAATTGTCGCCCACGGCCTCGACGTCGTCGCAAGCTGCGAATTCCTCCTGCCGGTTTCCAAGCACGGCAAAAGAGTAGAGTGGATGCGGCGTGCGCACGGCCGCTTCCCTGCAGCGCGCCAATTCGGTGATGACACCCATGTGAGATGCGGTTTCGCGGACGTCGAAGTAATGCGTGTCCACCCAGGATTTGAAATTGAAGGTGGGAAACAACACGGTGCCATTATCGCCCACCGACTCGACCAGCGCGTCGATGACCGTGTCCGCACCCCCGTTGACCCCGCCCAGGGATTTATACGAACTGTGCACCATGATCGTATCGCCCGGGGAAATGCCCATCTTCTCGAAACCGCGAATCAGATCATCGAACTCGAGCATGCTTGCCCTCCGGACCCTGCCTCGCAAAAGAGCGGGCCAGCTCGTAGGCGTCCAGCAGCTTCAGGAAGTTCTGCTTCCAATTTGCCCGCGCTTCCGCCAGTTCTCTCGCCGCCTTACGCATGGCGGGATGGCGATCGCGTTCCGCCAGCGCCTGGAGGAGCTTCGCCTCGAGATCAGCGGCGTTTCCCGTTTCGAACCACCAGCCATGTTTGCCCGGTTCGACCCACTCGCGGTTGCCCGGGATATCCGAAACCAGCGTCGGACAGCCACAGGCCAACGCTTCCATCAAGGAAACGGACGATCCGTCGCTCGTCGAGGCGCTGAGGTACAGATCGGCGCTGCGGAAATAGCCCGGCAAATCCGCATACCGCACCTGGCCGGGCATGTACACGCGGTCGATCATATCGCTTTCACGGATACGCTCGGAGATGTCCGCACGCAGCGAACCGTTCCCGAGCAGCAGCAGGCGCAAGCTCGGTTCCGCTTTCGCCGCACGCAGAAAACCTTCGACGAGCACGTCGACTCCCGTGAGACGCTCCCAGACGCGGGTTGAAATCACGATGAAAGCATCCTGCCAGCCCAGGAGCGAGCGCAGATGGGTTTCCTTCTTGGGGGAGAAATGCACCAGGTCGACGCCCCAGGGGAAAACCACGATCCGCTCGGACGGCATGCCTAATTCCAGCGCTTTCTGACGGACGGCGTCGCAGTCACAGGCGAAGGCATCGCTGCGTTTCAGCGTGTACCGCGCCGCCCAACGTCCGATGCCTCTTCTGGCGCCCAATAACATATCTGATCCCCATGACATGCTCACAAGGGGATGGAATCCCGCCAGCGCGGTGAGAAAGGCCGGCGATTGGATTGGGCCGGCATGAACGACGTCCGGCTGCTCGCGCTGAAGAACGCCTTTCAGATCCCGCACCAGAGCGAGCGTGCGCAGCCGGCTGCGTCCTTTCCGCCTCCATGGCCAAAGCACCTGGCGAACGCCATCGGGCACCGGCCTCGATTCCAAACCACCACTACGCTCCAACTGTAAAAAGGAAATCGAGTGCCCGCTTTTCGAAAGCGCTTCCAAAAAGCGATGATCGTGCGGCGTATATTCGCGCGAGAAATACATCACTTTCACGGTTTCCCCAACATCGTCCAGCACAACGCTTCCCCGAAGGGGACGTCCTCGAGCACTTTGGTCCCCAACGCCTGATCGATACGAGCCGGTTCGATCGCGCCGGGAGAAGCCGGTCGGAGCACGTCGATCATTTCACGCGTCAGAATTTCACCCGCTTTAATCTCACGTGCTGCCCGCAGGCAGCGGCGCTGTACGATCAACGTGTCTCTTTCGTTGTCGGCGACGCGTTTGTCCGTCGATCCGAGAGCCCGCTCGAGCTCGTGCGTTCTGGCCACCATGTCCGCCCAGGTATCGGGATCCATGGAGAAGGGATGATCCGGGCCTTCCCGGCCGGTGTCATCCGTGAAGTGTTTCTCGATCACCCGCGCGCCGAGTGCCACGGCGCCCAACACCGTCGCGTGGCCCGAGGTGTGATCGGATAGTCCCAAGACGACATTGGGAAACACGGTAGCATAACTCTTGAGCACGTTCAGATTAATGTGATCGAAGTTCTCATCGCTGGCGGTGTAATTGGTGTTGCACTGCATGAGTACGACGTCCGCATTGACGGCCAGAACGGCGCGCGTGTTTGCTACCACCTCGCCCATGTCGCTGGCGCCCGTCGCCATGAGAAAAGGTTTGTTCTTGGAGGCCATATAAACCAGCATCTCGGGCCAGCTCATCAATCCCGAACCCGCCTTGTACGCCGGCACGTACGGCTCCAACATATCGACCGCTTCGAAATCGTACGGGGACGAGAAATAATGAATTCCGACTTCGTCACACGTTTCCTTTAAAATCGGGGTCCAATCGAACGATATGGACGCATCGTCGTAAACTTCGAACACCGATTTCTTCCACTGGGCCTGATGCGAGAGCTGTCCGCCTAGAGATTTGAATCCATAATCCGAGACGATTTTCGGCGCGCGAAAATTCTGGAACTTCGCTGCATCCGCACCCGCTTCCTTCGCCAGGCGGATCAGCATCCTGGCGCGATTTAAATCCCCATCGTGATTGGCCGAAATGTCTGCGATGAAGTACGTGGGATGATTCCCACCAATCCAGCGGTCTGCGATCTTGATCTCTTTTCCACTCATGCCTATCTCCTCGAGTGCATCTTCAAACGTTCGGCGTGCCCGTTTGCGCGCAGTTCGCGGAAGCGCCGCAAGCCGCCGCTGATGTCCGGCAGTTCGACGCCGAGTGCGGCTTCGATCTTGTCACCCTTCATGCATAGGTGGTTCCCACGCTTCGCCTTGAAGTTCATCTGCGCCACCGTTATGGGCTCGATCAAAGTGCCATCCAGGCCAAACGTGTCCGCCAGGCGCAGTCCGAAGTCGTACTTGCTGAGACATTCGCCGCCTCCCACGTGGTACATTCCCGACAAACCCGCTTCGATCATCTTCAAGAGCAATTCCACCAGATCGTTGACCAGAATCGTCGTGACGGACACGTCGGTAAACCCGTGGCAGCGTTCCCCCTTTTCCAGATGATGGAGGAACATCTCCGCCAGACTCTGTTTGGGCTGCATGTTCCAGCCGAAGATGTTCGTACGCACGATTGCCGCTTCGGGATGGGCAGTAGCCACAGCCTGCTCCGCTTCGTACTTGCTCCGCGCGTAGACACTCAGTGGGTTGACTTCATCCGTTTCCACATAATTCCCCCGGCGCCCATCGAATACGGCGTCGGTAGAGATGTGAATCAACCCGGCACCGATAGACCACGAGGCCTCTGCGACGAAGCGCGTCATATCGCAGTTCAGGCGAAATGCCATTCCCGGATCGACCTCACAAGCTTCCATGTTGGTAGCAGCCGCCGTGTGAACGACCCAGGCCGGTTCGTGGTTCTGCATCAGCTTCCGGGCGACACCTTCCCGGCTGAGATCCGCCGAGATCAACACGGCGCCATCAATCTCCATGGCGTGTTGATGGTAGACGCCGACGAAATCGTGCCGCCCGCGTCCGTCGAATATCAGATTTGCACCCAACAATCCACTTGCGCCGGTCACCAGTACTTTCGCCATCTGGATTACCTCAGAAAATTCGGCTTGGCTTCTACGGCCTCGACCATGGTTCTAAGTTCTTCCTGAGTCAGCCACTGGTCGTTCGAATCACTCGTGTAACGAAAGTCTTCGGGCAACGACTTTCCCTCTCCGTGCCAGTTGTGGCCAAACCACAACGTGCCGCTGGGTTCGACGACGTACATATCGTCCAGTTCGATACTGTGCCGGGCTTCGTCCTCGGAGATCAAGACCTCGTGCAATTTCTCTCCGGGGCGAATGCCGATGACGTCGATTTCCGCGTCGGGTGCGATGGCCTTGGCCAGATCGATTAAATGCATGCTGGGAATTTTAGGTACGAAGACCTCACCACCGTGCATCTGCTCGATGCAGCGGATCGTGAAGCGCACGCCTTGTTCGAGTGAAAGCCAAAAGCGGCTCATGCGCTCGTCGGTGATGCTGATGCGGCCGGTTTCCCGTTGGCGTAAAAACAACGGCACGACGCTGCCGCGACTGCCGAGCACGTTTCCGTATCGCACGCAGGAAAAACGCGTTCCCGTTCCGCCGGCGTAGGCGTTGGAATGCACGAAGAGTTTTTCCGCCGCCAGCTTCGTGGCGCCGTAAAGATTGATGGGGTTGACGGCCTTATCCGTGCTGAGTGCCATCACGCGTTCGACGTTCGTATCCAGCGCCGCCTCGACGACGTTCCTGCCGCCCATGATGTTGGTCATGATGGCTTCGATGGGATTGTATTCGCAGGCCGGGACCTGCTTCAGCGCCGCCGCGTGCACCACGATGTCCACGCCCTGCATGGCGCGGCGTAGTCGCATTTGATCGCGCACGTCGCCGATGAAGTAGCGCAGACTGGGGTGATCGAGACCCGCCGTGGCCATCTCGTGCTGTTTGAGCTCGTCCCGGCTGAAGATGATCAACCTCGCCGGCTGGTAATCCTGCAGCATGATCTGCACGAACTTGCGTCCGAACGAACCGGTCCCGCCGGTCACCATGATGACTTTCTCTTTCCAGTTCATTTATCCGACCTTTCCGACGATCCTTCAAACAAGATCATGGGGTATTGTCCGAAACGGCCGAAGAATCTCGGCGCCCGCTCTTCCAGGTAATACATCAAACGCAGTAAAGACCGTCCCAGCAATCTGCGGTGTATGAAGGCGCGCATGAAATTGGTGCTCACACTGCGCCATACACGAACGTCCAGTCCGGGTAAACCACTCAGTTCGCTGCGCAGCTGCCGGTACGAATGGGAGTACGTGTAGCTTCCGGAAGCCTGCAGCAATTCCTGTGTCTTGGAGGAAGCTTCCGCACCCGGCAGAATCTTCGGGGAGACTTCCAGGCCGCGCAATCTTCTGTAGAGGCGAATCAATGCGAATGCGATCTTGACCGGGAAATCCGTCAATCGGCGAAACAGGGAATGGGTTTTCCAACTGTGCACTACAACCGCCTTGCCCTGGGGAGCTAACACCCGCCAGAATTCATAGAAAGCGGGCGCATGATCCTGGGGCGGCAGGTGATGGATCGTGTGCAAGGACACAACGCCGTCGAAGATGTCGTCCGCGAAGGGCAGATTGGCGACGTCACCCACGACGAACAGACCGTGATCTCCGATGCGTTTGCGGGCTTCGACCAGGGCTCGGGCGGAGATATCCAAACAAACCCGGTAGCGGAAGCCCTCAGAATACTCGATGTACTCCGGATATTGGATCGGTCCCGATCCGCCATCCAGCAAATAAGTTCCCGCGGAGGGTAGATGCCGTTTGACGCGCAGATGGCAGCGGTGGATGTACTCGCGCACGACGGGACGCAAATCCTCGTAACGCGCGTTCTGATAGATGCCATCCCCGATCTGCTGCCAGCCGATCGCATCATAGAATTCACGCACCTCGTGCTTCACATCCGTGTTGATTTCAGCCGGCAATTCTCACCTCGTGCTCTACAGATTCCCACCGAATCGGCTCGCCCAACAGCGAACGCAGCGTCCGGCCATAACGTTCGAGTGCAGCCGGCTTCAATTGATCCTCCAACGGCCGCTCGGCGACGTCCTGCCAGAAATGCTGCAGGTGCCAGGGGAAAGGCAAGGCGTATTCGAAGAAGTAGCGGTAGGCGTAGCGCTGCGCCAGGGTCACCTGACGTTCATCCAGGCGCGCCTGTAATCCCTCGGCCAGCAAAGCGTCGATCATGGCCAGGTATTCCTCGAAGGTGTTGGGGTCGTAGGTGAAGCCCTTGCCTCGGTAGTGGGTCAAACCGGCCACGACCACCGGGATGCCGCTCATGGCCATTTCCAAACCGACCGTCGTGGTGTAGGCCAATCCAATGTTGGCCACTTCGACCAGGTCGTAGGTGTTGATCTTCGCTTCCGGCGGCACGACGATCACGTGCTCGGGCATTTGCGGCAGGGCAGCCTGCACGATCTCTTCCGAGGGGAAGCCGCCCAGCTGCGGCTCTCCGGGATGGACCCGGATGACCAATTGCGCGTCCGGCCGGTCGGCGAAATAACGCACCGTACGCTCCAGCCAATCCGCCATACCGTCGGTGAACAATTGACGTCCCAACGACATGCTGTCCCCGACCACGTTTGTGCACAGCAGCACGATGGGACGCGTTGGATCCAGCCCAAGGAACGTTCGCGCCGCCTGTGCGCCGCGGCTTTCCTGTGTTTGCCATTGGCGGGAAAAAATCGACCACTTGCGGCCGCTGCGGCGCGCCATGCGCAGCTCGGCCAGCGCCTGCGACTCTTGCTCGGTCAACGGGGTGTCGCCGCGCGCTGCCCACAGGTCATTCGTGTCCTGCATCATGACCTTGCTGCTCTGCGCCATCCAGATCCGCTCTCGATGCTCCCCGAACTCATAAGTGATCACCGGAACGTTCAGGTAATCCACAACGCGATACGCCGTGCCGAATTCCAGAATGCTCCCGTTCGGCAGCATGATCATGTCGTAACGTTTGTCTTTCATCAGTCCGTAGGCGGCCCGCGCCAGGTCGAGGTTCATCCCCTCTCGCAGCAGGTATAGGTCTCGATCTTCGCCTCCCTCGACAACGTCTACCGCCTCCCAACGCCGGATGTACTGCACATCCGTCACGCTTTGCTCATCGATCGAGCGCGCCAGTTCTACAGGTAGATCCGGTTGAGGAAGATCGAGCAGGTCGTAGCAAGACATATACCGGGTAACGGGAGCGAGCACCTGCTTCAGATAAGCCTGCTGGCGGCGCAAATCGAAACGGCCCACGCGCTCGGTCCAGCGCCGGTAGGGCAGATAGGCGAAATCCACGTCGTGCCCCTGTGCGGAGAGCCACAGACCGAACAAGGTGCCGTGTTCAACCCACCAGCTGAAGAAACCAAACACGAGGATGCGCTTCGGCTCCTGCGCTTCCATTTCTCCTCGAGCCCGGGTCACAGAACGCACCCATCCCGGCAGTTCGGCTTGCAAGCGGTCCAGGCGATACCCGCCCGGTATCTCACCGCTCGCCGGACGGATGTGCTGCCAGAGTTCGACGAACAGCGGCACGCGGCCCAGAATGGATTTCATTAAACGTCGTAAACGACTCACGAAGGCTTTTCCTCCATCTGGACGATCTCCCACTGCAGCGCCGGCCGGACCGGGCCGCGGCGGGGTTCCTGCCATTGACTCCCCGGCACGGCCGTCCCGTCCACGCTGAAGGTCAAGGCGTAGGCATCGGTGAAGTACGACTGTACCTGGAACACGCTGGCGTTTACCCCGAGCACAAAAGTTCCTTCATTGAGGAAATATGCGGGAATGTGGCAGCGGCTGGTGTGACGTCCGGCTTTGCGTATGGCGAATTGTTCGTAGCGCTGTGGATCATCCGTATCGAACGAGGTGAAAACGGGCTCGCCGCGGGCAGTGAAAAGGTAGATCCCCGTACGCAGGCCCTGGACGTTTTCTCCCAATTCGTAAGTGAATTCGACGTTGAATCCTTCCTTCGCGAAAACTCGTTCTGCAACCGTACCCCGATCGTTCAGTACACGCAGCGAGACCGGCCGGAAAGGAGCTAAGGACGCCGCGCGGGCATCATCGCTCCAGATGCGCTCTCCCGTTTGCGACAATCCGGAAGTCATGTAGTAATCCACCGCCTCCACCGACGGCGCGCGCATCACGATGTTACCCTTTTCGATCACGATCGTTTCATTGGTGAGCCGCAGGATGGCCGACATGTTGTGACTGACGAACAAAACCGTTCGACCTTCGTGGGCGATGTCGCTCATTTTGCCCAGGCACTTGCGTTGGAACGCCGCGTCGCCGACGGCGAGTACCTCGTCGATCAACAGGATTTCCGGTTCGAGATGTGCGGCGACGGCAAACGCCAGGCGCAGGTACATGCCGCTGGAATAGCGTTTGACCGGCGTGTCGATGAATTTCTCGACCTCCGCAAACGCGACGATGTCGTCGAACCTGCGGCTGATTTCCGCGCGCTTCATGCCCAGAATGGCGCCGTTCAAAAAGATGTTCTCCCGGCCCGTGAGTTCGGGATGAAAGCCCGTGCCGACCTCGAGCAACGATCCCACGCGGCCGCGAATGGCGGCCATCCCCTCCGTGGGTTCGGTGATGCGCGAGAGCAGCTTCAACAGCGTGCTTTTGCCCGCACCGTTGCGTCCGATGATGCCCAACACCTCGCCCTGACGAACTTCGAAGTTGACGTGGCGAAGCGCCCAAATCGAGAGCATTTCATCCGAGTTCCGATTTCCGCGCAAGGAATTGGAGAACCGCCGGAAGGGCGCCTTCGCTGCTCCCAACAGCGTTTCCCGAAGAGTGCGATAACCGGCCACGTGCGGCCCGATGTGATACCGCTTGCCAAGATCCTCGACGCGAATGGCCAGATCACTCATGACGCTTCGGCCCACCGTTCGATCCGCGTCCGGTCTCCGAGGGAAGCTGGTTTCGCGTTATGCGCAGCGGCTCCCGGCGCATCAAACCACATCGGCAAAAGTCCTTTCCATGCGGCGGAAGTAGAATGTGCCGCTTATGAGCAGCAAGAGGGCGACGATGATGGAAACGAGCAGCGACTGCGGGTCGGGCTGACCGGCGTCGAGAATCGCCCAGCGGAATCCCTGAACTACGCCTGCCATCGGATTCAGACCGTAGAGCACCTGCAGCGTTTTGTCGGTGATCAGCGTGGCGGAATAGACCACCGGCGAGGCGTACAACCACGCCTGCACCAGGAATGGAGTCACGTAGCCGATGTCGCGATAGGCGACGTTTAAGGCCGCCAGCCAAAGACTCGTTCCGAGTGACGTAATAAAGGCAAGCAGCAGGAAAAGCGGCAGAGTCCAGATCGCCGGTGTGGGCGGGAATCGATAGAAGATCATCAACCCGATCAAGACGAGGAACGCCAGGCAGAAATCGACCAGCCCGGCTACGACCGAAGCGAACGGTATGGCCAGACGGGGGAAGTAGATCTTGGTGATCAAATTCCGGCCGGCGACCAGGCTGGCGCTGGCTTTGTTGATCCCGTCCTGGAAAAAGACCCAGGGCAGCAGCCCAGCATAGTAGAACAACGGCGCCGGTGCTTCGTCCGTCGGCAGACCGGCAAGCTGGCCAAACACGAGGCTGAAGATCACCATGCTCAGAAACGGTTTCAGGATCGCCCAGGAGGCACCCAGGAGAGTCTGCTTGTAGCGGACCTTCAGGTCCCGCCAGATCAAGAAGTACACCAAGTCCCGATAGCGCCACAGCTCCCCCAGATTGAGCCCGCTCCAACCGCGTGAAGGCTGAATGAGGCTGATCGGGACGGCGTCGCCCCGGGTGATTGCGCGTTCCGCGCTCATGACGAAGCCGCTCCGGCGTCGAGGCGATCCCGGTTTTCCCGATACCAGTCGATCGTCTTCCGTAAGCCCGCTTCGAAAGGCATCTGTGCTTCAAAGTCAAATTTGGCTTTCGCTTTGGAGACGTCCAGGCCGCGCCGGGGTTGTCCGTTCGGCTTCGAGGTGTCCCAGACCAATTTGCCTTCGAATCCGGTGAGTTCGGCGATCATGCCGGCCAGGTCCTTGATGCTGATCTCGTGGCCCGAACCGAGGTTCACCGGATCGCTGCTGTTGTAGCGTTCCGCTGCGAGGAGGATGCCTTCGGCCGCATCTGCGGCGTAGAGGAATTCGCGCGTCGGGCTGCCGTCTCCCCAGACCACCACTTCGTTGTCGCCGCGTTCCTGCGCTTCGATGCACTTGCGAATCAGGGCCGGGATGACATGCGAAGTCTTTAAATCGAAATTATCGCCAGGCCCGTAGAGATTGACCGGGATGAGGAAAATCGAATTGAAACCATACTGCTGACGGTATGCCTGGGATTGCACGAGCATCATCTTCTTTGCCAGACCGTAGGGTGCATTCGTCTCCTCCGGATAACCATCCCACAGGTCATTTTCTCGAAAAGGAACTTTGGCAAACTTGGGGTAGGCACACACCGTGCCGATGGCCACAAATTTCTCGATGCCAGTTTTCCAGGATTGATGCATCAACTGCGCGCCCATCATTAAGTTGTCGTAATAGAATTCGGCTGGGCGGGCCTTGTTGGCGCCGATGCCCCCGACGTTCGCCGCAAGATGGATGACGACGTTCGGCCGGGAGTCCCGCAGCATGCGTTTGATAGCTTCCAACTGCACCAGGTCATACTCCTCGATGGTCGGGATGAAGATCTCCTTCACGCCCCGCCGGCGCAGTTTGTCCACCACGTAACCCCCGAGGAAACCGGCGCCGCCCGTCACGACGACGCGTTGTTTTCCCCAAAAATCATCTGGTCTTATTTCTTCAGGCATACCGGCTTCCTCATAAAATCGTCCGGTCTTCAGGGCACGATCGAAGACACGTCGCGAAATTCCGCTCAATTCGTGACGATCACATGCCACTTCATGATAGACGTTGCTCGTGTCCGTTGTTCATGCTGCCCATCTGTCTGGAACCATTGCCGTTAATCAGAGAAATACTTCTGCATCACCTGCGCTTCGATCCAATCATACGTCTGCGCCAGACCTTGCTCGAGGGAGATCTCCGGCTCCCACTTTAGAACCTTCTTCAAGCGGCTGTTGTCCGAGTTTCGTCCGCGAACGCCTTGCGGGCCCTCGATGTGTTTCTTCTCGATTTCGATCCCGGCGGCGTCTGCGATGATGTCCGCCAATTCGTTGATCGAAATCAAACGATCCTGGCCAAGATTGAGCGGATCGTGGAAATCCGATTGCATCAATTTGTAGATGCCCACAAGGCAGTCATCGATGTAGCAGAAGGAGCGAGTCTGTTCGCCGACGCCCCAGATCTCGATCTCGGGATTTCCGGTTTTCTTCGCAATCGCCACCTTACGGCACAGGGCCGCGGGCGCTTTCTCGCGGCCGCCGTCCCATGTTCCCTGCGGGCCAAAAATATTA
>JARRPX010000081.1 GCA_037382465.1 Anaerolineales bacterium
TTCCGGCCAACTGGTGGGAAACTGCGGGCTGCTCGAAAAGGAAGTCGGCGGAGAAGCGGAGATCGAGCTCGTCTACGTCTTCGCCGCCTCCGCCTGGGGCAAAGGCTACGCCACGGAAATCGGCATGGCATTGATCCGACACGCGTTCGAAACGCTGGGACTCGAACGACTCATCGCCTTGATCGAGCCAGAGAACGCCGCTTCGGAACGCGTGGCGCAAAAAGTGGGCATGCGTTTCGACCGGGAAGTACGGCGTCCGGGCGGAGCCATACGCAAGGTGTACGTGATCGAATCCGGAGAGTAGCCATGGAACCCAGAGAATTCGCATTCATGTTGGTCCGGGAGCTGGAATCGCTGCCCGAACGAAAGACCGCTCCGATGCGCGAAGTTCGACGCCGTTATTCGCGGATGCTGGATACCGAAGATGCGCAATACGTGCTCGATACCGCACAGGCGATCGTCGATACGGACAAACACCGCTGGATCGCCTACGAACTCATCGCCGGTCATGCGGAAGCCTACCGTGCCCTCGATCGCCGAAAGCTCGAAACCCTCGGCCTTGGCATGGACCATTGGTCGGTGGTGGACAGCTTCTCGCGCACGTTGTCCGGACCGGCGTGGCGCGATGGACTGCTTTCCACGCAGACGATTCACGACTGGGCAAATTCGCCGGACCGCTGGTGGCGGCGCGCCGCCCTGGTGAGCAGCGTGGCTTTGAACATGCGATCCAAAGGCGGCGAAGGCGACGTGCCCCGAACGCTCGGCGTGTGTGAAATGCTGGTGGACGATCACGACGACATGATCGTGAAAGCCATGTCCTGGGCGCTGCGGGAACTCGTGGTACACGACCGCGAAGCCGTACAAGGATTTCTGAACCGGCATGAAGGTGAACTCGCCGCACGAATCAAGCGCGAAGTGAGGAACGTACTCGAGACGGGGTTGAAAAATCCGTAATATCAGACGCATCGGAGAAAGGTATCCCAATCCGTTGAAGCCAGTCATGACGCTTATCCAACTTCGACCCACAGACGAGCAAGACTTGCCTTTCGTACTCGACGCAGAAACGGCGGCAGACAATCGAAGGTATGTTGCCCAGTGGACACAAGCACAACACGCTGCGGCCCTCGAGAACCCGGACCTGCGGCACTTGATCATCGAGCGTCTGGAGGATAGGACGCCCGTCGGCTATCTCATCCTCGCAAGCCTGGAAAGCCCGCACCGAAGTATCGAATTCCGCCGCATCGTGGTTACCGAGAAGGGAAAAGGGTACGGCAGACATGCGCTGCGGCTCGTGAAACATCTGGCCTTCGAGGAATGGGGATCCCACAGGCTCTGGCTCGACGTGAAAGACCACAACGCGCGCGCCCGGCAGCTCTATCGTTCTGAAAGCTTCGTCGAAGAAGGGACGCTGCGGGAGTGTCATAAAATTGCGAATGGCTATGAATCACTGGTGATCATGTCGATGTTGGAAGATGAGTACGCAGCGCAGGGTAGGTTTACAGCAGCAACGAATACCAAGCGGGAGTAATTTGCTTTTATACCGCATCGCTGTTAAAGTAAATCACGATCATCCACATCTCGTTTCCAACCAACGTTAAGGCAGACGGACATGAATTCGACACCTTCGGCGTATAACGAACTCGATTCACCCGGATGGGGTGAGATCGCGATCCAGTTCATTCAATGGTTCGTACGCGGACTCGTCCAGCCGGTCTATTCGCTTCCGTTCTACCGTTCGGGCCTGAAGAAAGGCCTCGGTTGGGCGATCTCCTTCTTCCTTTTCTTTTCCATCATACAGACCGCTTATACCACTGGCCGCTTGGCCATCGGGATATCCGAGATGCCGCAGGATCTCGAAGAAATACAATCTTCGGGAGAACTTCGTTCGATCACGATCGAAAATGGGATCGCGTCCGTGGATGGAACGCAGCCCTGGATCGTCAGTGATCAGCGCACGTTTATCGGTATTGACGTAACGGGGGAAATCCGCGAGATCGATACGAGCCGGTACGACAACGGGATTCTTATCACGAAAACTGAAATCCATATATTGAATACCGACGGCGAGTATCAGAAGTATTCACTGCAGGACGTTAACGCAGCCTTCGGCGATCCCATCGTTATCGACGAAGACGTGATGAACAGGGCATGGAAGACCTTCAGCAGCATCATGTTGATCGTGGTCGGCGGAGCATCGTTCGTTTGGAACTTTGGCGTTCGATTGATATACATCGCTGTTCTCGCCGCGGTCATGTGGGCGCTTACCCAAACATGGCGCAAAGACGCGCAATACAGTGACGTTTTCGTTACGGGCATTTATGTCTCCGTACCCGTGATCTATCTCTACTGGTTGATCAACCTTCTCGGTCCCGTTTGCCTGTGCGTGCATACGTTGATCCTCTTCGCAGGTTGGATCATCGTTCTTCGCTTTGTCCTGCCGCCAATAGAATCGACGCCCGACACACCGGTGATTGCAGATTCGATATAGAAGTGCAGCGGTATGGACGATATCCACGGAGTAGGTGAATCGCAGGGCATTCCCGCCCAGGACAATTCCGGCGATTTGTTGAAATTCATCGGACGGCGAGTCCGGGTGAACCTTCTGTCTCTATTTTCACTTGGCGTGCTGTTCTTCGTCGTTGCCGGCACGCTCGAAGTTATCGGTTTTTGGCTGTATGCCGGAACCGTGCTGGCCTATCAGATCATCAGCTTGTTGATTCTCGTGCCCAGATATCCCGCGTACGTCGAGTTGGCTCGCATACGCAAGATACACCGTACGGACGTCAAAGATTGGGACAGGCTGATTATCCGCGTCCTGCTCGTCGCTACGTCACTGATGTACGGGTTGGCCGCTCTCGATCTCGGTCGACTGCATCTCGGCATACTGCCGCTGTGGATCGTCCCGGTTGGGATACTCTTCTATACGGCAGGCAGCGCGCTCAATCAATGGGCGATGATCAACAACCCACACTTCGAGAAAGAGGTCAGGATTCAAACGGATCGAGCCCATCAGGTGATCGCCGCCGGACCATACCGAATCGTGCGCCACCCGGGTTATCTCGGCAGCCTGCTCGGCTACGTCAGTTTTCCGTTGATCCTTGGTTCTGCGCTGGCATTCTTCGGTGTGATATTTTGCATCGGCGGTACGGTTGCGCGCACGTACTTCGAAGATCGAACGCTGTGTCGCGAACTGGATGGATATCGAGCGTACGCCCGTATGGTCCCTTATCGTCTCATTCCCTTCATTTGGTAATGACGTGTTCCCGAAAGGCCGCTTCCTCCCTCTCGATAAATTGATCCCTCCGGTGATGCGCCAAATGTTGTGGATCGACGGACGAGATTTCAATAGATAGGCTGTAGCGTGTCAGAGCCTGTGATACAAAATCGATCGATAATTTCACAGCGGATGCGGAAACACGTACTGTATGACTCCGCTCCGGCAGATTACTGATAAGACTTTCTTCCCTTCCTTCTGACCATACCTGTCTCGATCCTGAGATAGGTATGGTCAATAATGCACAGTTCTACGATGGAACGACTGGCACATGGATATGGAAAAAAGGAAGATCGTCATATAATCCAAAGATGAAATTTGCAACACAAAGACTCATACCAGCGTTGATCAATATTCGAGAGGAGTTAAATATATATGTCTGAAAAACCATTGACCCTGGGTCTGATCGTCGGCAATCGTGGATTCTTTCCCAGTCACCTTTGCGAAGCCGGTCGAGAGACCATGCTGAAAGTACTCGAAGATGAAGGTATTAATGCCGTTGCCATTTCTCCCGAAAAGACTCCCTACGGTTCGGTTGAGAGCCTCGGGGAAGCGCGTATGCTGGCCGAGCTGTTTAAAGCGCACGCTGCTGAGATCGACGGCGTCCTGGTCACCCTGCCCAACTTCGGTGACGAGCGCGCGATTGCCAACACGTTGCGTTGGTCGGGATTGGATGTGCCGGTGCTGATTCACGCCTATCCCGACGATGCGAAGCGAATGACCATCGCCGACCGTCGCGATTCGTTCTGCGGCAAGATGTCTCTGTGCAACAACCTGCGTCAATACGGCATCAAATTCTCACTGACGACGCTGCACACAGTCGACCCGCAGAGCGAGGGCTTCCGTCACGATTTGCGCAATTTCGCCGCCACCTGCCGCGTCGTGGGCGGCATGAAACATGCTCGCATCGGCGCATTGGGCGCTCGCCCTACGGCCTTCAATACCGTGCGTTATTCTGAAAAATTGCTGGAGAATTCGGGAATTTCCATCGAGACTCTGGATCTCTCCGAAGCCTTTGGCCGTATTGGACGCCTGGCGGATGACGATCCTGGAGTCAAAGCCAAACTCGAATCCGTCCGGGATTACGTCCCTACCAAGAACATTCCCGAGGACGCACTGCTTAAAATGGCCAAGCTGGGCGCCGTGATCGACTCCTGGATGGACGAAGCCGACCTGGTCGCAAGTGCAATCCAGTGCTGGACCTCGATGCAAGAGTTCTTCGGCGTCGTCCCCTGCACGCTGATGAGTATGATGTCCAACAAATTGGTGCCCTCCGCCTGTGAAACGGACGTAGCCGGCGTAGTCGCCATGTACGCTTTGGCTCTGGCCTCCGGACAACCCAGCGCAATCGTGGATTGGAACAACAACTACGGCGACGATCCCGACAAGGGCGTCATCTTCCACTGCTCCAACCTGCCGGGCGATATATTCGTAAAGGACGAAGCTGTGATGGATTACCAGGAAATCATCGCCGGCACCGTAGGCAAAGAGAACACCTTTGGCACGGTCGTCGGACGAGTGAAGACCGGTCCTTTCACTTATCTGCGTGTTTCGACGGACGATTTGAACGGCAAGATCGTAGCCTACACCGGCGAAGGTGAACTCACGGACGACCCGCTGCAGACTTTCGGCGGATTCGGCGTGGTTAGGATCCCCGATCTGCAAGGATTACTCGCTCACATTTGCAACAACGGCTACGAGCATCACGTCTCCGTCAATCTGACACAGGTGGCTGATGCGGTCCACGAAGCACTGGAAAAATATCTGGGCTGGGAGGTTTACCACCACAATCGGGCGTGATGCGTTTGAAGATATATCGTAACGGGACCCGTATCAACCAAGAACGGAGAGCGACATGCTTGAGGCATTGAAAGAAGAGGTATTCCGACTGCATTTGGAGCTTCCGCGAAGCAGCCTGGTCGTCTGGACCAGCGGCAACGTCAGCGCCCGCGACACTGGAAGCGGTCTGGTGGTGATCAAACCTTCGGGCGTCAAGTACGAAGTCATGCAGGCTGCGGACATGGTGGTGGTGGATCTGGACGGGAAAGTGGTGGAAGGGGAATTGAAACCTTCTTCCGACACCGCCAGCCACCTGTACATCTACCGCCACATGGAAAACGTAAACGGCGTCGTTCACACCCACTCCAATTACGCCACGGCATTCGCCGCTTTGGGGAAACCGATTCCCGTCTATCTCACCGCCATCGGCGACGAGTTCGGCGGCGAGATCCCATGCGGCGATTTTGCTCTGATCGGCGGCGAACAGATCGGCAGGGTGGTCGTCGAGACGATCGGCAATTCTCCGGCGGTGCTGTTGAAGAATCACGGTGTTTTCACCATCGGACCTACGGCCGAGGCGGCACTCAAAGCGGCAGTGATGGTGGAGGACGTGGCGAAAACGGTGTCGATCGCCCTGGGAATGGGCACACCGGATGAAATTCCGCCGGATGCGGTCGCCAAGCTGCACGAACGCTACAAGAACGTTTACGGGCAGAAGTGAGTCATGGACAAAAAACTGTACCTCGGCCTGCGGAAATGGCTGCTCCCCATCCCTGCGCAGATCTGGCGGCGTCAAATCAAGGGCGAAGCCAATCTCGAATTCATGACCCCGGAGCATCACATGGTGCGTGAGTTTGTGGTTCGCGAGCTGCCCCGAGCCGGCAAGCCGCTCACCCCCGCGCGCATCGCCGAGTCAGTAAACATGGACGAGGTCGATGTGCTGCGCATCCTGGATGAACTCGAAAAGAAGATGACTTTTCTCTACCGGGACGAACAGGGCGCAGTCCTCTGGGCCTATCCGGTCACCGCTGCGCAAACGCCCCATCGGGTCACTTTCAGCAGCGGGGAGCGGATTTCGGCGGCTTGAGCGATCGACGCCATCGCGACACCCTTCGTGCAAGGGCGACTGAGAAACGAGAAATTGAGCTTCACCATCGAAACCGTTTGCGGACACTGCAATCGGCCCCTGGTCATTGAAATCGACAGCGAGTTGAACTACCGGGTGCTCGACGAGGAAGCGGATCCGATGATCTACGTGCCGATGGTGGATTTCGAAACTTTGGAAGATCCCAGCATCATCGATGCCTTTTGAACGAAATCCATTTTCTTCTGGTCAGAAGAACACGCAAAAGAATATCGACAGCGTACAGACGGGGAGCGCGGCATCTACCTGACACTCGATCAGGCGGTGTACGTTACCCCGATCCTCCAGGGTGCGTTATTTAATTTCAAGTAATACTTTCATGGTGCAGTTTTGATTACCGGGGGAGATCGGATTTACGCTCGATTATTCCAGATCGACAAAACCCGCCATCGCCGCCGCCAAATTCGTGTACACCTGTGCGCCGGCAGCCCGCAGCGCATGGGCTTTGTTTTCATCGGAACTCACGCCGCGAAGGTGTAGGGCGATCGCAGTCCTATGTTGGCTCAAGGTCTCCCGAGCGGAGTCGGCGCTTTGCAGCCCTTTCGCGGCATCCTCGAATACGGCAACTTGCGCTCCGTCCAGCACGGCCCAATCGGCATCCACAACGGCATCGAGGACCAGGGACGCCGCCGACCGCAGTGCCGACTCGATGGACTCCCCCAGAGCGCAGCGCAGAGCCGTCAAGACATGGACCGGGGAAGGTTTGAGCAGCGCGTCCATCGACAACCCGCGTTCCCGTGCCATCCAGGCCAGACTACCATGTCCGACCATAGGGACACCTTCCAAACCTACGAGTTTCAGACCGAGTTCCGCCTCCGGTGTATCAAAAAAATCGCCCAACGGCATTGAAGGACGATTGGTGAACACAGCAGCGTAGTGATCCCGCTGCGCAATCCAATCGAGCAGTCGCCTCGTCTGGCGTTTATCCAGCGCCGGAACGTCCAGCGTGAGCAGATAGCCATCGCTTGGCGCACTGGCGTCCAATCCATACAATTCACAGAACACCTGGCTGCCGAGAATCAGTTCTTGGAACATACGATGGGTCAGCGAGCCCGCTATTCTCCGAGCGTTGCGGAAAATGCCCTGCAGCGTTTCGATCTGGGCCGGGGTGTGCTCACGCTGCTGCAGCAGCAAATGCTCTGCGTCCGCCAGAGAAGGAACCGGCTTCGACGTCGCCGCCGCGAGCGAACGGAAGAATGCACGGAAATCAGGCGCCGACAGGTCGTGCGTTTCAGTCTCCGGCAGGGGCGGTTGTGTGGGTAATCTGAGATTGGGATCCAGTCCCCATACCCGCTCGAGCAAGAGCGCGTAGCAGATGGCCGACGAATCCCACTCGCTGGTCACGTCGACCGACTCAAAGAAATGGATGTCTTCCAGGGTGAGATTGACCTGGCGGAAACCCAATGCGCGGCCGATTCGTTCGACCACTTCCCGCAGTGCTTGATGGTAAGCGCGCGCTTCGAGCAGCACGCCGTCCATATCGAGCAGTAAGATTTCCATCCTACGACCTACACGGCAGGTTTGTGACGCCGTTCCAACTCTTGCTCCACGTCCTCGAGGCTCAAGTCACGCGCCACAAGCAGCACCAGGGTGTGGTAGAACAGATCAGCCACCTCCTCGATCAAACGTTGATCGCCCTGCCCCTTCGCCGCCAGAATAACTTCCATGGTTTCCTCGCCGACTTTCTTCAGGATTTCATCCTCCCCGTTCGCCAACAACCGCGCCGTATACGAACCTGCAGGCGCTTCTTTTTTTCGCGTTTCGAGGACAGAAAGCAGCTGATCAAGTTTCATCGATTTCCTCCAGACCCCGAAAGAAACAGGAGCGGGCGCCGGTGTGACAGGCAGGGCCTGGCGCCTCGACTTTCACCAGCAGCACGTCTGCGTCGCAATCGGTGCGGATCTGATGCAGGTAAAGCACGTTGCCCGAGGTCTCTCCCTTACGCCATAGTTGCTGCCGTTCGCGGCTCCAGAAATGCACCTCGCTGGTCTCGCGCGTCAAGCGCAGCGATTCGGCGTTCATCCAGGCCATCATCAACACCTCACCACTCTCGTCGTCCTGCACGATGGCGGGGATCAAACCGCGATCGTCGTACTTCAATTCCATCACGCCCCTCCCCGGGTTTCTTTGCCGCCCCGCCAGCCATCCCGTACCGGCCGGATGGGTAATCCCCGTTCCAGTAGAAATTCCTTGACTTCCCCAACCGTGAGCACTTTGTCGTGGAAGAGCGAAGCCGCCAGTGCCGCATCAGCCTTGCCCTGGGTGAGTACGGTGGCGAAATGCTCCAGGCTGCCCGCACCACCGCTGGCGATCAACGGCACCTGAACCGCCTCGGCGACGGCTCGCGTGAGTTCGATGTCGTACCCTGCGAGCGTGCCGTCGGCGTCCATGCTGGTGAGCAGAATCTCGCCTGCACCGAGGTCCACCGCTTTGCGGATCCATTCCAGGGCGTCGATACCGGTGGGGGTACGCCCACCGCTCACATAGACCTCCCACGACCCGGGTGACACACGTTTGGCGTCCACCGCCAGCACGATGCACTGGCTGCCGAGACGCTCCGCCCCTTCCGCCAGCAGCTCCGGCCGCTTGACCGCAGCCGAGTTGAGGCTGACCTTGTCCGCGCCGGCCAGCAGCAATTTGCGGATGTCCTCCAGGCTGCGGATGCCGCCGCCGACGGTCAGCGGAAGGAAAACCTGATCGGCGACGCTGCGCACCATCGCCACCGTGGTCTCCTTACCCTCCGGCGTGGCGGAGATGTCCAGGAACACCAACTCGTCGGCGCCCATCTCGTCGTAGATGCGCGCCTGCTCCACCGGATCGCCCGCGTCACGGAGATTGACGAAATTCACACCTTTGACCACGCGGCCGTCCTTGACATCCAGACAAGGGATGATGCGTTTGGCTAACATTGCAGCGCCTCCTCCAGGGAGAATTTACCGTCGTACAAGGCGCGTCCCACGATCACGCCTGGAAGAGCGGCCCGGCGCACACGGCGGATGTCCTCGAGTGAGTCAACGCCGCCGGAGGCGATCACCCGCATGTCCGTCGCCCGCGCCAATCGCTGCGCCAGATCGATGTTGACTCCGGTGCCCATGCCGTCCCGGCTGATATCGGTGACGATGATCGTCTCGACGCCATCCTCGCGGAGCTCTTTCGTCAGGGTGAAAGCATCGATGCCGGAATCGTCTACCCAACCCCGGGTATGCACGCGCCCCTCGCGGGCGTCGACTCCAACCGCCAGATGCTCCGCACCAAAATTCGCCACGACCTGACGGACCAATTCCGGGTTTTCGATTGCGGCGGTGCCGATCACGGCGCGCTGCACGCCCATGTTCAGAATCGTGCGCACGCTTTCCAACGAGCGCAGACCGCCGCCGAGCTGCACCTGCGCGCTCGTTCCCAGGATAGCCTGCAGCGCGGCGCGATTAGCGTCGTCCGGCTCGCCGAAAGCGCCGTCCAGATTAACCACGTGCAGCCAGCTTGCTCCGGCTTCCAGCCAACGCTGCGCTGCCGCCGCAGGATCGTTCCCGAAGATCGTCTTGCGGGCGGGATCACCCTGCTGCAGACGGACGACCTGGCCCTCGCGCAAGTCGATGGCCGGATAGACAATGAATTCAGCCATCAACACTTCTCCACGAAGTTTCGCAGGATGGTCAGACCGACCTTCTGGCTTTTCTCGGGGTGGAACTGTACCCCATAGAGAGCGCCACAGCCTACGACGGAACAGTAACGTACGCCGTATTCTGTCTCCGCCAGCATGTCTTCGGGGCGTGCATCACAGTAATAACTGTGATTGAAATAGGCGTACACGCCGGGCGGCAATCCGTCGAGAAGGGGATTCTCGCGGCAGGCGTTCACTTGGTTCCATCCGGTCTGGGGAACGGTCAATCCACGCGTTTCGAAACGTTTGACCGCCCCCGCTAGAAATCCCAATCCTGCGTGGCGGCCATGCTCCTCGCTTTCCTCGAAAAACACCTGCATGCCGACGCAAATGCCCAGCAACGGCGTTCCTCTCGCCACGATGGCTTTTATCGGTTCGATCAAGCCTCGCGCTTCGAGACCCGCCATCCCGTCCCCAAAAGCACCGACACCCGGCAGGACGACTTTCTCTGCTTCCAGGATGATTGGAGGGTCCGAAGTGCGTTCAACGACGGCGCCGACGGTGGTCAACGCCTTTTCCACCGAGCGGAGATTGCCAATGCCGGAATCCACCAAGGCGATCATACCCATGAGCTCGTCATCTCCCTGCATGAAAGTATCAAGATCATCACAACACGCCTTTGGTGCTCGGCACGCCCGACCGTCTCGGATCGATTCGTGCCGCTTCACCCAGGGCGCGTCCCAACGCTTTGAACAGCGCTTCGGCGCCGTGGTGATCGTCATCGCTGTAAAACAACCTGGCGTGCAGATTGGCGCGCGCGTTGTTGGCCAGGGAGATAAAGAAATGGCGCACCATGCTCACCGGCATCTGGCCCAGCGAGAAACCCTGCCAATCTGCCTGGAACACGCTGTAGGGTCGCCCGGAAAGATCGACCACGACCCGGGCCAGAGCTTCGTCCATGGGAACATAAGCCGAACCCATGCGCACGATGCCTTTGCGATCGCCCAGGGCCTGGTCGAAAGCCTGGCCCAGGACAATGGCGCAGTCCTCGATCGTGTGATGGGCATCGACCTCCAGATCCCCTTCTGCCTTCAGCGTCAGATCGAAGATTCCGTGTACGGCGACGTGACGCAGCATGTGATCGAAAAATCCCACACCACTGTCGATCTGAGTCTTTCCCGTGCCATCCAGATTCAATTGAAGCTGGATGTCGGTCTCCGCCGTCTGTCTTTCGATATTCACCTTTCGCATGATCTACTCCATCGCTGCCAGGGCAGCTGACAACGCATCGCTGTGAGCCGGCGTTCCGACGCTGATGCGGATGTGATCGCGCAATCTCGGCTCGTCGTAGTAGCGTACAAGGATTCCCGCGTGCTCCAATGCCTTCCTCAATTCCGCCGCCGGGCGGCCAACGACTCGACATAAAATGAAATACGTCTGCGAGGGATAGGGCCGCAAGAAAGGGACTTCTTCCAGAATCTCATACACGCGCCGGCGCACGGCGACGATCTTCGCAACACGGAGACGTTATAGGGCTGCTTGATCTTCCACAGACACGGCATCAACTCTTGCGGGAAGACCCCGTATCCCACCCGCATTCCGGCCAGACCCGCCCATTTACTGAACGTCTGCAGCACGATCAGGTTCTGGTGATCCAACGCATCCCGCAGGCGGCTGGAACCCGGATCGGCGAACTGCACGTAAGCCTCATCGACCACGACGACGAGCGGCAGTTCCAGAATCGAGTTCAGCACATCACCCGGCAGCACACCGCCGTCGGGGTTGTTGGGTGAGGCCAGGAAGATAAGCTTCGGCTCGTACTTCGCTACGGCCCGTTCGATGCCCGGCTGATCGAGGCTGAAATCAGCCTTGCGAGGCACTTCCACCAGGTGGGCGTCGTTCACGCCGGCATCGAAAGCATACATGCCGAACGTTGGCGGGCAGTTCAGCATCACGTCGCCGGGATCGAGGAACAAGCGCATGATCAGGTCGATCAATTCGTCCGCTCCGGCACCCACCAGCAGGTTGTCGAGCGGCAGATCGAGTCGATCTGCCAGCGCCTCCCGCAGCAGGCGGCACTCCGGATCGGGATAGATGTGTGCATACTCCAGGTTGCGCAGCGCTTCCAGCACCGCCGGATGTGAGCCGTAAGGATTCTCATTGGCGTTGAGCTTCACGATCTCCTGCGGATCTCTTCCCAACTGCCGGGCGACGATTTCGAAAGGGTAAACGGGCTGATAGGCTGACATGTCCCGGATGTGGGCGCGAATCAGCCCCGCGACGTCACTCATTGCTCCCCCTCGATGCGTCGCTGTGCGGCAGCGGCGTGGGCGGTGAGAGTCTCCACCTGTGCGATCTGCGCTGCCGTAGCGCTGAGCGCAGCGCTGGTCTCCGCGTCCAGGGCAATCAGGCTGGTGATCTTGACGAAATCCCAGACGTTCAAGGGCGAGGCGAAGCGCGCCGTTCCGCCGGTAGGCATGACGTGACTCGGTCCGGCCACGTAATCACCCAGCACCTCGAAGGAACGTTCGCCCATGAAAATTCCGCCCGCGTTGCGGATCTTGGATGCCAGATCGCCGGCTTCCGCCACGCACAGACACAGGTGTTCCGCAGCATAGTCGTTGGCCAATGCGGTTGCCGTCTCCAAATCGGGCGTGAGCACGATCCCACCGCGGTGCGCCAGAGAAGCCGCGATGATCTCCACCCGGGAGAGGTCCTCCACCTGCCGGGCGACTGCTGCCTGCACCGCTTGCGCCAGATTGCGATCGGAGGTCAGCAGGATGGCGCTGGCCAGGGGATCGTGTTCGGCCTGCGCCAGCAGGTCTGCGGCCACCCACTCCGGGTTGGCGGTCGCGTCGGCGATGACCATCGTCTCCGTGGGTCCCGCCAATCCTTCGATCCCGACGATCCCAAAGACCTGCTGCTTGGCCAGGGTGACGAAGAGATTGCCGGCGCCGACGATCTTGTCCACGCGCGGCACGCTTTCCGTGCCGTAGGCCATGGCGGCGATCGCCTGCGCCCCGCCTATGGTGAACACCTGCCGCAGACCGCAGATGTGCGCTGCAGCCAGGATGGTGTCGTGCGGCTGCGGTGGAGTACAGACCACGATCTCGCGCACCCCGGCGACCTGCGCCGGAATGACCGACATGAGTAGAGAGGATGGCAGCGGCGCCGACCCGCCTGGCACGTAGACGCCGGCGCGTTCGATCGGCGCGACTCGCTGGCCCAACATGCCGCCCATTTCTTCCGTGGTCCAGGACGCTTTCGGCTGGCGCTCGTGGAAATCACGGACCCGCACGGCGGAAAGACGCATCGCCTCGGCCAGGGATTCCGGCAAGCCATTATAGGCCTCAGCAAGCTTATCCTCGGGAATGCGCGTGTCCTCCAGACGGACCTTGTCCAACGTCTCCGTCCAACGCTGAACTGCGGCGTCGCCTTCATCCCGCACGGATTTGAGAATCCGGGTTACGGCGTCCGCCGGTCCAACGCCCTCGCCGAAAATCTCCGCCACGCCGTTCAGGAGCGTTTGCGGGTAATCCTCCTGCGACGCCGGATCGCGGCGTAAAATGGTCGCTTTGGCCTCGTCGATCTGCATTATCTTAAGCATGGCATCTCCATGATTCCTGCAAATTTGATTCTTTATTGATCCACTTCGAGCGCTCGCAGCAGCGCCACACAGGCATCCGGTTGCTCCTCGAAGATGTAGGTCACCGGCGTGACCACCACTCCACTGCCGCCGATGGCGCGCAGCTCCTGAATCACCTGCGCCAGGTCGTCGCGGTTCACAACGATGTGCACCGCATACCAGTCACCGCTTTTGCGCGTGATCACGCGCGAGATCGTTGGCCCCTGCAGCCCACCGATCACGGACTGCTCGAACATGCGCTCGGCGATGACCTGCGGCGATTCGCCGCGGATGTTGGCAAAGATCGAGACGTTGCCTGCGGCGCGCAGATGCGCAACGACGAACTCCAGCAGCTGCTGGGCCTTGGCAAGCACTTCGGGGCGCGTTTTCAACCTGCTACGGTTGGCGATCAGGCATGCTTGCGAGGTCAGCACCAGGCCGTCGTCCAGCGAGCGCAGGCGGTTGTCGCGCAGAGTCGTTCCCGTAGAGACGAGATCGACGATCAAGTCTGCGTAGCCGATCGCCGGCGCGACTTCCAGCGTCCCTTCGGCGCGGATCAGGCGCGTGTCCTCCAAATCGTAGCGGGAGAAGAACTTACTCGAGACATTGGGATACTTGGTGGCTACGCGCAGCGGACGATCGAGATCGGCGCGCTTCTGAACCAGATCGGCCATGCTGCGGACCTCCTGCCAGCTTTCGGGGACGATCACGTTCAGCGTGCAGCCGCCGAAACCCAGGGCATCCAGCATGATCAGGATCTCGCCATTCTCACCTTCCCGTTCGAGCACGGTATCCATGCCGGTGACCCCGAAATCGACGCTGCCGTCGCGCACGCTGACCACGATGTCTCCTGCACGCTGGAAGAGCACCGTGAGATCGGGCATGACCGGGATGGTCGCTTCGAACTGGCGCGGGTTCGGCTTGGAAACGCTCAATCCCGCATCGCTGAGGAAAGCCAGCGTCTCGCTTTCCATGCGCCCCTTGCTGGGTAGCGCCAGACGGATGTCGCTGCGTTGCACGTCCATCGGATCCTCCAAAAAAAGAGCCCTCCCGATCAGGGAGGGCTGCATGGGTTATCGATTGAAAACCACGACGCGTTTAAAGCACTCCTGACCGATCGCAGGGCCGGTAATTATGGTGATGGTGGATCTTGGAGAAGCTTGCGTCGTTCATATTGTGCCGGATTGTAAACGATTTTTCTGCAGAAGGAAAGGGCGAAAAAACTATTCACAAATCCGTCCTATTTCCCTACTATCCTTCAACATAATGCCATCTGTAATAAATGACACAGCGATCGATTCAGGCGCCCAGCGCCTCTTTGGCGCGCTTTACTTCTCTGTTGCGCCGGTGGGAATCGAGGATGCGCTTGCGGATGCGCAGATTCTTGGGGGTGACCTCGAGCAGTTCATCATCCCCCAGATACTCGATGGCTTGATCCAGGCTCATCTCGCGCGGCGGGGTGAGCCGCTCATCGATCTCGCGGAACGACGATCGTACGTTGGTTACATGCCGCTTCTTGCACACGTTGACGACCAGATCTTCGGGACGCTGATGTTCACCGACCACCATGCCCTCATAGACCTCGACTCCGGGCCCAAGGAATAAAATCCCGCGCTCTTCTGCGTTTTTCAATCCGTAGGTCGTGGTAATCCCCCGCTCCCAAGCCACCAGCGATCCCTGGGACCTTCCCAGATCGCCGCCGGATAGGGGAAGATAATCGTGGAACACGCTGTGCATGAACCCGGCGCCGCGCGTGGCGGTCATGAAATGATAACGGAATCCCAGCAGGCCGCGCGTGGGCACCAGATAGCTTAATCGCACGGCGTCTTCCAGATCTTCCTGCAAGTCCAGCATATTACCCCGCCGTTTACCAAGCATCTCCACCACGCTTCCGACGGACTCCGATGACGTTTCGATGTACACCTCTTCCCAGGGCTCGAGCACGATTCCGTCCTCGTCGTGCAGGATCACTTCGGGCCGGGAAACCTGGAATTCGTACCCTTCACGGCGCATCGTCTCGATCAAAATCGCCAGATGCAGTTCTCCTCTTCCGGAAACCGTGAATGATTCCGCCGAATCGCCCTCTTCCACATTCAAGGCAACGTTGGTACGAATTTCCTCGAACAGCCTTTCCCGCAGCTTGCGGGAAGTACCCCAGCGGCCCTCGCGGCCGCTGAAGGGAGAAGTGTTGACGGCGAAGGTCATACGCACCGTCGGCTCCTCGACGTGAATGGTGGGCAGCGCAAGCGGATACTCGGGATCGGCCAACGTTTCTCCGATTCGAGCCTCCTCCAATCCCGCCAGCACCACGATTTCCCCGGCGTCGGCGCTTTCGACTTCGACGCGCTCCAATCCTTGATACAGGTAGAGGTAACGCGCTTCAATGGGGATGATCTGGCCATCGTGCGTGATGCGGGCCAACGGCGCGCCGGCGTTCAGCGTACCGGCAGCAATCCGCCCCGATGCCGTCACGCCGCGATAGGAGTCATAGCCCAGCGTGGTCACGAGCATCTGGAACGGCGCCTGTGGATCGACCTGCGGCGCCGGGATGTGGCGTAAGATGGCCTCGAACAACGGCTGCAGATTGGGCCCCAGATCGAACGTAGTGCCCGCCTGCCCTTCTATCGCGTTGGTGTAGACGACCGGAAAATCGGCCTGCTCGTCCGTCGCACCCAACTGGATGAACAGATCGAAGGTC
>JARRPX010000082.1 GCA_037382465.1 Anaerolineales bacterium
TCTGGGACTGCGCGTGCCGTTGGAGAGCGATGCGGTGGAAGTCGACTCGATCGAGAGCGTTTACCCCAATGCCAACTGGCACGAACGAGAAGTGTTCGATTTGTTCGGCGTAGATTTCAAGGGGCATTCTGATCTGCGCCGCATCTTGATGCCCAAGGATTGGGAAGGCCATCCGCTGCGCAAGGATTATCCCTTGGGATACGAAGAAGTCCAATTCAGCTTCAACTTCGACGAAATTGATGATCAAAAGCCGTACGCCAAAGAATAGTGGGATCGGAATCATCGATGGACACTGACGACGCAAAGCAAGCCATGGACACCACACTCGAAGAACTCAGGCACCTGGTCTCCGATCGGGCGCTTGAGGGAGAAACCATGCTGCTCAACATGGGTCCGCAGCATCCGAGCACGCACGGCGTGCTGCGTTTGCTGCTCGAACTCGACGGCGAACGCGTGATCAATTGCGTGCCCGACATTGGCTTTCTGCACACCGGTATCGAAAAGAACATGGAATCCAAGACCTTCCACAAGGCCCTGGTGATGACCGATCGCATGGATTACCTCAACAACCTGGGAAACAACCTGTGTTATTGCCTGGCGATCGAGAAGCTGGTCGATCTGGACGTCCCCGAACGGGCGCAGGTCATCCGTGTCGTCCTGGCCGAGTTGCAGCGCATCGCTTCGCATCTGGTCTTTTTAGCCACCCATGCTTTGGATACGGGTGCGATGTCCGTTTTCCTGTACTGTTTCCGGGAGCGGGAAATCATCCTCGACATTTTTGAAATGTGCTCCGGCGAACGCATGATGACCTCCTTCATCCGTCCCGGCGGTTTGTGGCGGGACGTGCCGGAAGGTTTCGAGGACGCGGTGCGCAACTTCATCCGCATATTCCCCAAACGGCTGAAACAGTACAGCAATCTGTTGAGCAAGAATCCGATCTACCTGAGCCGTTCGAAAGGGATCGGCCCGATTTCAGGCGAAGATGCGGTAAGCTGGGGACTGACCGGTCCGAATTTGCGTGCTGCCGGCGTACCCTTCGACTTGCGCAAGGCCAATCCCTACAGCGGCTACGAAAGCTACGACTTCGACGTGCCGGTAGGCACGAGCGGTGATGTGTTCGATCGCTACATGGTGCGTTTGCAGGAGATGGCACAATCGCTGCGCCTCGTGGAACAAGCGCTCGATCATCTTCCAGGCGGGCCGGTGCGCAGTGACAATCGCAAATTCGTGCCGCCTCCGCGCTCTGAAATCGGCACCAGCATGGAGGCCTTGATCCACCATTTCAAATTGTGGACGGAAGGTTTTTCGGCGCCGGAGGGTGCGGTGTACGTCGCCGTAGAGTCGCCACGTGGTGAGTTGGGTTGCTACTTGGCCGGGGACGGTGGTCCCAAACCCTATCGTGTTCATTTCCGCACGCCGAGTTTTGCCGCCATCCAGGCGATTCCTGTCCTGGTAAAAGGTTTTTTGGTCGCGGATATCGTGGCCATTATCAGCAGCATCGATCCGGTCTTGGGCGATTCGGATCGCTGAGATGCTGGAACACATTCGATCGTTCGATTCCATGATCATGGAGTTTGACATTGCTGGTTGACAAACATCGTTCGGCAATCGACGCCATACTGAAGAGGTTTCCGCCGGATCATAAGCGATCGGCCGTCCTGCCCTTGCTCTACCTGGCGCAGCACGAGTACGGTTCGATCACCGACGAGGCGGTGGATGAAATCGCCGGATTGATCGGAGTCGATCCCACGCAGGTTGCCTCACTCATCGGTTTCTACACTCTCTTTCACGAAGGAGATGGCGGCACCTACCGCATCCAAATCTGCACCGATTTTCCCTGCTCGCTGCGCGGAGCAGGAGCATTCGCCGACGAACTATGCACACGTCTGGGAATACAAATGGGAGAAACGACTCCCGATGGCTTGATTACGGTGGAAGAAGTCAAATGCGTCGCGGCCTGCGACCGGGCGCCGATGTTCCAATTGCAGGACAGCGAAGGAATCCATTATCACGAGCATCAAACCGTGGAATCGGCGATGGCGCTGATCGAGATGCTGCGTGCGAGGCAGTCCGATGCCTGAATACATTCTGCTGCGTCATCGGGACGTTCCGGATATCGACCAGCTCGACGTCTATCGCAAACATGGCGGTTTCGAAACCTTGAAGGCCGTCGTGGCCGAGAAGTCTCCCCAGGAAGTGATCGACATCGTCAAAGCGGCGGGACTGCGCGGGCGCGGCGGTGCCGGTTTCCCAACCGGTGTGAAGTGGAGTTTCCTGAGCCCCGGCGTGTTCCCGCGCTACGTCGTGGCCAATGCGGACGAATCCGAACCGGGCACGTTCAAGGATCGCGAGATCCTGGAGCATAATCCCTTTCAATTCCTGGAAGGGGTAGCCATCTGTTGCTACGCCGCCCAGGCGCAGACGGCGTACGTCTACTGTCGCGGAGAATTCTGGGATCTGGCGCACGAACTCGAGCGCAGGATCGACGCTCTCTACGCTGCCGGTCTGCTCGGCAAGCGGATATTCGGTGCGGATTTCAACCTTGATATCCACGTTCATCTGGGCGCCGGAGCGTACATCTGCGGTGAAGAATCGGCGCTGCTGGAGTCGTTGGAAGGCAAGCTGGGTCAGCCCCGTTTGCGGCCGCCATTTCCTGCCGCAGAGGGACTTTATGCCAAGCCCACGGTGGTCAACAATGTGGAGACATTGACCAACCTGGCACCTATTCTGAGCCGCGGTGTGGACTGGTATCGTTCCATAGGGACGGAAAAAAGTCCAGGCCCTAAGGTTTTCTGTTTATCGGGACAGGTGGAAAAACCGGGGAATTACGAACTCCCTATGGGCACCACGTTTCGCGAACTGATTTACGAACACGGCGGCGGCGTTGCCGGTGGGAAGAAGATCAAAGCCATTATGCCGGCAGGTGCGTCCGCATCGTTGCTTCCGGCGACGGATGAGGTCCTGGATACCACGATGGATTACGAATCGGTTCCCAAAGTGGGCTCGCAGCTGGGATCGGGCTCTATCATCGTGATGGATGAAAGCATCGACATAACATGGCTGATTGGAAATACCACGAACTTTTTCAAAATCGGGCAAATGTCTCTGCGCTTTGGGAGAGTTTGCTGTGATGCCCGTGCTTTCGGGGATCAAACTTTTCCGCGCGGATTTCGAGAGTCACACCAGGGATGGACGATGAGTGAAACGTCGGTAACGTTGACGATCGATGGAATGGAAGTGACCGTGCCCAAGGGCACGTTGATCGTGGATGCTGCCAAGAAAGTCGGTATCGACATCCCGGTGTTCTGCTACCATCCCAAGATGAAACCGGTGGGTATGTGCCGCATGTGCCTGGTGGAGATCGGACGTCCGGCGAAAGACCGGCAGACCAATAAGCCGGTTTTGGACGATCACGGAGAACCGGTCATCCGTTTCGGCCCCAACCTGGAAACGGCCTGCACGACGCCGGTCGGTGATGGTTGGGTCGTACGCGTCAGCAGCGGCGTCGCACGCGCCGGACACAAGCAGATCGTCGAATACCTGCTCACCTCGCACCCGCTCGATTGTCCGGTTTGCGATAAAGGTGGCGAATGCCCGCTGCAGAATCTGACCATGGAACACGGCCCGGGCAAGAGCCGCTTCCTGTACAGCGAGAAGATGCACCTGGCCAAGCACGTCCCCCTGGGCGAGTTGATTTTCCTGGATCGAGAACGCTGCATCCAGTGCGGGCGTTGCGTTCGCTACCAGGACGAGGTCGTCGGGGAACCGGTGATCGCTTTCAAAGACCGCGGCCGGGGGATCGAGATCGTGACCTATTCCGAACCGGGGTTTGATTCCTACTTTTCTGGCAACACAACAGACATTTGCCCGGTCGGTGCCTTGACCACGTCGGATTTTCGTTTCGGAGCCCGCCCATGGGAAATGCACAGCACGGCTTCGATCTGTTCTCATTGTCCGGTCGGATGCAACCTGATGCTGAATACGCGCCGCGAGGCGAGCTCCGGCGGCTGCGAAGTGATCAAACGCGTGATGCCCCGCCAAAACGAGTGGGTCAACGAATTGTGGATTTGCGACAAGGGCCGTTTCGCCCACCACTTCATGCAGAGCGAAGCGCGGGTGACCAAACCCATGGTACGCAAGCGTGGAAAACTGGTGGAAGCCAGTTGGGATGAGGCGTTGTCCCAAACCGCGAAGGCCTTGAAAGCCGCCAAGAATCTGGTCGGCCTTGCTGGGGGCCGCGCTTCCAACGAGGATCTGTACGTTTTCCGCAGCCTGATCGAAAAAATCGGCGGCCGCGCCGTTCTGGACGATTCCCTGGCGGGCGGTGACGTCGTGCAGCAAGTCGGTCTGGGAAGCGGCTCCAATTTATCGCAGCTGGGTGCGGGAGACGCCGTCCTGATTGTGGCGAGCGACTTGCATGAAGAGGCGCCGCTGTGGTGGCTGCGCTTGAAGCAGGCCGGCGATCGCGGCGCGACGCTGGTGGTCGCCAACGGCCGGCCGACGGCATTGGATGCCCATGCCGGCCACGTACTGCGTTATGCATATCCGCAGGCCGCGCAGACGGTGCTGGGATTGCTGCATGCCTTCAAGAAGCAGAAGGATCTGGCATCCTATGCAAAGGACAAAGACGTTCAGGCGGCGGGCCGTGCGCTGGCAGACGCCGAAAACCTGATCGTGTTTTACGGCGGAGAAGGATTGGCGTATTCGGAAAGTGAAGCGCTGGCATCGGCCTGCGGCGCTTTGATTCAGGCGACGGGCCGTGCCGGTCGGCCGAACAACGGCTTGATCGCCGTCTGGCCGCGCCACAACACACAGGGCGCCTGGGACATGGGCCTGCGGCCGGAAGCGAAGGGCCTGGCTTCCACTTTGAAGAAGGCCGACGCGCTCTTCGTCATGGCGGCTGATCCGCTGGGCGATGATCCAGATCTGGCCGATGCGCTTCAAGAAGAAACGTTCCTCGTTGTGCAGGAGTTGTTCCTGACCCCGACTGCACAGCAAGCCGACGTCGTCTTTCCGGCCGCTGCGATCGCCGAGCGGGAGGGCAGCTACACGTCCGGCGAGCGGCGCGTTCAGCGTACTTACACCACGCTGCCGGCGCGAGGCGAATCGCTTTCCGATTGGCGCATCCTGATGCTGCTGGGCGGCAAGATGGGATATGAATTCGAAGCCGACTCCGTGGCGGAAATATTCGCAGAAATCGGCTCGGTCGTTCCCGCTTACGCCGGGGTGAGTTACACGGATCTGGCAAAATATGAAGACCAGTGGCCGGACGTGGGAGACGAGGATCTCTACTTTGCCGGCACGGCTTTCAAGAATCATCAAGGCCTCGGTGTGCAGTTGACCTCTGCAGCAGAGCGCGGTAAGAACCCGGAAATTACCTGGACTGTGCCGAAAGCGCAAAAATCCAAGGATGGATTTTTACTTGTGCCGATTGTCGAACTCTACGATCGCGGTACGACGGTGATGCCTTCGGAAGTGCTGCATCCGCGGCTCGTACCAACTCGACTGCGTATCCATCCCGAGGATGCGGAACGCATCGGAGTCGTGGATGGAGGCCGGGTCGAACTTCGTGTGAACGGCCGTGTGGAAAAGATCGATGCCAGTGTGCGCCATGATTCCGTCGAGGGCGTGTTGCTGCTGCCCCGCAGTCTCGATGTCGTCGTTTCGCATCCGGCATACGTGAAAGTCAAACCGCTGGGGAAACAGGAGTAGGAATGGACATCGCATTGCTGCTGGAATGGACGATAAAGTCGTTGATCATCCTGGTGATCTTCGTCGTCCTCGGTGCGGCCTATCTGACCTACTTCGAGCGGCGCGTACTGGCCCGTTTTCAGACTAGAATCGGACCGAACCGCGCGGGACCGTGGGGCTTGCTGCAGCCGATCGCCGACACGGTTAAATTGATATTCAAAGAAGATTTGATCCCCGCACAGGCGGACAAGGTATTGTTTATCCTCGCGCCGGTGATCACGGTTATACCGGCGATGATTTTGTTGGCCGTGATTCCCCTCGGACCGAAGGTGGCGGGCATCAGCCTCGACTTGGCGTCGGATATCAACGTCGGTGTGCTCTACATCATGGCCGTGGCTTCGATTGCGGTGTACGGCATCACGATTGCCGGGTGGTCCTCCGGAAATAAATATGCCTTGATGGGCGGCATTCGCGCCACGGCGCAGATGATCAGTTATGAATTGTCCTTGACCCTGGCTTTCATTGGTCCGATACTGTTGACGAATTCCCCCAACCCGCTAAGCGTGGACGAGATCGTCAAGGCGCAGCATGGTTTGTGGTTCGTCTTCCTGCAGCCGGTCGGTTTTTTGATCTACCTCATGGCTGCGGTGGCGGAGGTCAACCGAGCGCCCTTCGACCTGCCCGAAGCCGAGCAGGAATTGACGGCCGGATACCACACCGAGTATTCCGGCATGAAGTTCGCATTATTCTACCTGGCCGAGTACGGCAAGATGTTGGTGATCAGTTTCATCGGGTCGACCTTGTTCTTGGGAGGCTATTGGGGTCCATTCGTGAACCGATTTCCGCTGCTCGGGCCGGTGTACCTGTTGGCGAAGGTGTTGGTGCTGCTGTACTTCATCGTCTGGCTGCGGGCTACGTTCCCGCGCCTGCGTTACGACAAATTGATGGGATTTGGCTGGAAGTTCATGCTTCCCCTGGCAATTCTCAACGTGATGGTTACGGCGACGGTGATTGTGTTGGTGGGAGGATGAGCCATGAATCCGTTTGAACTTTTACACGGCTTATGGACGACGTTTCTGAATTTCCTGGAAACGCCGGTGACGTATCAGTATCCGGAAATCAAGCGGCCGGTACGCGAGCGCTTCCGTGGCCGCCATGAATTGAAGCGCTATGACAACGGCCTGGAGAAATGCATTGGATGCGCTTTATGCGCGGCGGCTTGTCCCGCCGATGCGATTTTCGTCGAAGCGGCGGAAAACACGGACGAGGAACGGTATTCGCCCGGCGAACGCTACGCAAGCACGTACGAGATCAATTTCCTGCGTTGTATCTTCTGCGGTTTCTGCGAGGACGCCTGTCCTACGGAGGCGATCGTCCTCGAGCACAATTACGAGTTGTCATATTACGATCGGAGATCGGCGATTTACGGCAAGGATAAATTACTGGTGCCGGTACCCGAAGGCGGTAAGCTGACGCCGATGAAAGTCGAAGCGGGTAAATTCGACCGTGCGATCCCGGAGATGAATGATCCGACCTAGCTGCCGGCAAATGGATACAACACTGGCTCTCAGGTTGATCCTGGAACGTTCGGCCCATCAGGTCGAGACATGCGAAAGGTAAACGATTAGGAAACATTATGGACGTTGATCTGCTCTTGTTCATCGGTATCGGGCTCGTCGCCGTACTTTCGGCGATCAGCATGTTGGCGAGCCGAAACGCGATTTACTCGGCGCTGTTTCTGGTGATCAATTTCATCACCGTCGCCACGTTGTTCTTACTGATGAATGCGGCCTTTATCGCCATGGTGCAGGTGACGGTGTATGCCGGTGCAATCATGGTTCTCTTTCTCTTCGTCATTATGTTGCTGGGCGCTGAGCGTCTGAAACCGACCGGGAGCCTGCCCTGGCAGCTTCCGGTGGCAATCCTTTTAGGTGTGGCGCTGATCGCCGAGGTGGTGTTTGCGCTCTTCCATGGTGCGTCGAACACAGCGCAAGGCCTATCCGGAAACGTGGCACAGGGATTTGGCAGCCCCACCTCGATCGGGCTGATTCTCTTCGATCAATATCTCGTTCCTTTCGAGATCACCTCGATTTTGCTGCTGGTGGGCATGATCGGGGCGGTGGTGATCACGCGCGATCGGGGCAAGGAGAGCCGATGAACGTTCCGTTGAACTATCTCTTGGTGCTTTCGGGGGTTCTCTTCACCATCGGTGTTTTGGGTGTGCTCGTGCGCCGAAACGCTATCGTGATATTCATGTCCATCGAATTGATGCTCAACGCAGCCAACCTGGCTTTAATCGCCTTCGCACGCTCGTTCGCCCCGGCCGCGGAAGCGCTGCGGGGGCACGTCTTGGTTTTCTTCGTCATCGCCGTCGCTGCGGCAGAAGTGGCTGTCGGCCTGGCTTTGATCGTGGTGATCTTCCGCAGCAAGAAGAGTATCGACGTCGATCAGGTGAGCAGCCTCAAGGGCTGATCTCATTCATGGAGGGAATGGATGTTGTCGAGTGAGATTGTGGGAGGCACTGGCTTGTTTTCAATTGCCCCGTTAATCATCGCCTTCCCCATCCTTGGCCTGTTGATCAACTTGATCTTCGGACGTCGATCGAGCGAGAAGTTCGTGGGAATCGTTGCCAGCAGTGCGATTGGCCTGGCGTTTGCCGTTGCGGTGGCCCAATTCGTGGCGCTACTCGGGCAGCCGGCGGGAGCTATGGTACACGTCGCCGATTGGATCACGATCGGGGAGTTTTCCGTGTCCTGGTCCCTGAAGGTGGATACACTCTCGACGACGATGATGCTCATGGTGACGGGCGTGAGTACCTTGATCCACATTTACGCCATCGGTTACATGCACGACGACGTGCGGTTCCAGGGCGATCCCGGACGGTACACACGGTTCTTTATTTTCTTCAATCTCTTCGTCGCGGCGATGATGATCCTGGTGACCGCCGATAACTTCCTGATGATGTTCGTTGGTTGGGAAGGCGTGGGGTTGTGTTCGTACCTGCTCATCGGTTTCTGGTACGAAAAAGGTGCAGACGGCATCGGCAACGCGGTAGCGGGCAAGAAGGCCTTCGTGACCAACCGGATTGGCGACTTTGGTTTCCTGATCGCCATGTTCTTGATTTTCGGCATTGTGGGCAGCCTGCAGTTCGATGAGGTCTTCTATTGGGTACACGAGCATGGCCTGACAAACGAGGGCGTGATCACCGCCATCACGTTGTTCTTACTGCTCGGTGCGACGGGCAAATCGGCGCAGATTCCGCTTTATGTGTGGCTTCCGGACGCCATGGCCGGCCCGACGCCGGTTTCGGCACTGATCCACGCCGCCACGATGGTCACGGCCGGGGTTTACATGATCGCCCGCAACCAGGCCCTGTTCGCTGTTTCTGAATTCTCGTCGTCACTGGTGGCGATTATCGGTGCGGCGACGGCGCTGTTCGCGGCGACGATCGCCTTGGCGCAGTTCGATATCAAGAAAGTGCTGGCCTATTCCACGATCAGCCAATTGGGGTACATGATTGCTGCGGTCGGGATCGGGGCGCAGGTCGCCGGGATGTTCCACCTGCTGACCCACGCATTTTTCAAGGCGCTGCTTTTCCTATCCGCGGGATCGGTGATCCTGGGCATCGAACACGGGCATCACCACGTCGAACACGGCTCGTCCGGTGGCGCAGAAGATTTCAACCCCAACGACATGCGCAACATGGGTGGACTCCGTTTGCGCATGAAAACGACCTTCTGGGTCTACCTGGTCGGTGCACTCGCGCTCTCCGGCGTGCCGCCTTTCGCGGGATTCTTCTCGAAGGACGAAATCCTGACGGATGCGATGCAGGAGAACATGCTTGTCTACATCCTGCTGGCCGTAGCGGCATTTTTCACCGCTTTGTACATGGGCCGACAAATACTGATGGTGTTTTTTGGTAAAGCTCGATCGGAGACTGCCGAGAAGGCGCCGGAGAATCCGCCGATTGTTACCGTGCCACTCATCTTGCTTGCGCTTGGCGCAATCGTCGGCGGCGTTCTCAATTTTCCTGGCCTGCATACGCTCACCGATTGGCTCGAATATACCTTGCACGTGCACGTTACCGAGTTCAATCTTCAGGTGTCTCTCATTTCGACCTGCCTGGCTTTACTGGCCATTGGAATTGCCTGGCTGCTTTACGGTCGCAAGCCAATACAGAAAGGACAGGTCGATCCGCTGCGTAGATTGTTGGGCCCACTTTTCGTAGGAATGGAAAACAAGTGGTGGGTGGACGAGATTTACAACGCCATCATCATTCGTCCCTACATCGCGCTGGCGGCTTTCCTGGCCGACGTCGTCGATTGGCGCTTCTGGCACGATTGGTTTCACGACACGATTCTGGCACGTTCTTTCCGCGCCGGTACACATTGGCTCAGTTCGGCGTTCGACGCGCACGTCATCGACGGTGCGGTTAATGGGTTGGGCAGCCTGACAAAGGCGGCCGCCGCCCGCTTGCGCCTCGTCCAGACGGGATACGTCCGCAACTATGCCCTGGCATTGTTTGTGGGCGTGCTGCTGATATTGAGCTATTTTCTTTTCGTATAACAAGGAATGGCGATGATCGAACCGAAAATAATTCTTACACTCGTGACCTTTGCTCCTCTTCTCGGCGTATTGGTGATTCTCTTTCTTCCACGCGAACGGCGAAACGCCATACGAACCGTCGCCCTGATCGCCTCGTTGCTCGCATTCGTTCTATCGATACTCATGCTGCTGCAGTTCGACCGTACGAGCGGCGATATGCAAATGGTCGCAAGGGCGAACTGGTTCCAGCTTGCGGGCGTAAACATCGAATACTTCCTCGGCGTGGATGGACTCAGCCTTCTGCTCGTGCTGCTGACCACGTTCGTCACCACCCTGGCGATTCTCTCGACCTGGACGGCGATCGAGGAGCGGGTCAAGGAGTTCATGATCTTCTTCCTGCTCCTTGAGATTGGAATGGTGGGCGTCTTCCTGGCGCTCGATCTCTTCCTTTTCTACGTCTTCTGGGAATTCACGCTCGTGCCGATGTACTTCCTGATCGGAATCTGGGGTGGACCACGTCGTATCTACGCCGCAATCAAATTCTTCCTCTACACCATGGCGGGTTCGATCTTGATGCTGCTCGCCATACTCTGGCTCGGTCTGCATTTCAACAGCTTTTCCGTACCGGATTTGATCGCCGAGGGGAACATCCCGGCCAACATCCAAACCTGGCTGTTCCTGGCCTTTGCAGCCGCTTTCGCGATCAAGGTGCCGATGTGGCCCCTGCATTCCTGGCTACCGGATGCGCACGTCGAAGCGCCCACTGCCGGATCGGTGATCCTGGCGGGTGTGCTGCTGAAAATGGGCACGTACGGTTTTCTGCGCTTCAACATCCCGCTTTTCCCGAACGCAACCGTACGTTTCGCTCCCTGGGTGGCGCTGCTCGCCGTGATCGGGATTCTCTACGGTGCGGCGGTATCCTACGCGCAGAAGGACGTCAAGAAATTGGTGGCGTATTCTTCCGTCAGCCACCTGGGTTTCGTGATGCTGGGTCTCTTCGCGCTTAATCCCGTAGGCCTTCAAGGCGGCATCCTGCAGATGGTCAACCATGGGTTGAGCACAGGAGCCTTGTTCTTGCTCGTCGGCATGATCTACGAGCGGCGTCACACGCGGGAAATGGACGCATTCGGCGGGTTGTGGAAAATCATGCCCGTATACGGCGCCTTGATGTTGATCGTCACGCTGTCCTCGATGGGACTGCCGGGGCTCAACGGTTTCGTGGGCGAGTTTACGATTTTACTGGGATCCTTCAATTCGGAGGCGCTTGGATCCCACTTGTTTGCCGGGTTCGCCGCGGCTGGTGTGATCCTGGCGGCGATCTACTTACTCTACATGTTCCAGAAGCTGTTCCTGGGTCCCACAGATAAAGAGGAAAACAAGCGCTTGAAGGACTTGAATTGGCGGGAAATCGTCATCCTGGTTCCCATGCTCCTGATGATTCTCTGGATCGGCTTGTATCCGAAGCCGTTTTTCGAGTTGATGGCGCCTTCCGTGGATAAAGTCATTGCGACCTTGCAGGCAGTCAGTGTAGCGGTGCGGTAAATCATGGACCTACACGATCTAACTACGATCCTTCCGTTTCTCATCATCATCGGCTGGGCCTGCACCTTGCTGATCGTGGATCTCTTCATCCCGGACGACAAAAAGGGCTTGACGGCCTTTCTGGCCGCCGCAGGCCTGGTTGCGGGTCTGGCTGCGGCGGTGCAGCAACTGGGGATGCATGATGAAGGATTCGGGGGAATGATCATCGTGGACGGCTACACCGCCGTGCTGCAGATCCTCTTCCTCGGAGTCGGCCTGTTCGCCGTCATGCAATCCTACGATTACATCAAACGCAAGGGAATCGAACGCGGCGAATATTACATATTGCTGCTCTTCACGCTGAGTGGAATGATGCTCATGGCCAACGCCGGTGATTTGATCGTCGTTTTCCTGGCTTTGGAGTTGCTCTCGCTACCGCTTTACATACTGGCGGGTTTTGCGCGCCCCAATCTGCAGTCTGAGGAAGCGGCGATCAAATACTTCCTGCTGGGAGCGTTCGCTTCGGGCTTCGTGGTATACGGCATTGCGCTCGTCTTCGGCGCCACGATGACGACTTCGCTGGCGGGGATCGTCGCCGCGGCCAAAACACCTTCTGTGCTTTTGTTGTTGGGCGGCGGCATGTTTCTCGTCGGATTGGGCTTCAAAGTCGCCGCGGTTCCGTTTCACATGTGGACGCCCGATGTTTACCAGGGTGCGCCATCCGCGGTGACGGCGTTCATGTCCGTCGGAGCAAAAGCCGGAGGCTTCGCGGCGCTGCTGCGCGTGTTCGTTACTGCCTTTCCGGAGCTGGCTTCGTATTGGGGCCCGCTGGCCATGTGGATCGCTGCGCTGACCATGGCCTGGGGGAATATTGCGGCGATCGCACAGAGCAACATCAAGCGCATGCTGGCCTACTCCAGCATCGCGAACGCTGGATACATCCTTATCGCATTGCCGGCGGCGGCGAATTCAGCCGTCGCACCGGAGGCCATCCGCGCTGCACTTTTTTACCTGATCGGCTATGCCTTCACCAATCTCGGAGCATGGGCGGTCGTACTTACGCTGGAACGCAAGGAGGGCGGAGGGCTCGAAATCGAGGATTACGCCGGGTTGGGGGAAAAGCAGCCGGTCCTCGCGCTCGCCATGGCGGTTTTTATGCTTTCTTTCACCGGCATACCGCTCACTGTGGGTTTCGTCGGGAAATTCTATATTTTCCGCGCCGCGATCAATGCGGGATTGATCTGGCTTGCCCTGGTCGGTGTGATCACGACATTGATATCCGCATACTACTATTTACGCGTCGTCGTCGTGATGTACATGAAATCGGGGGAACCGCAGACACGTTCGGAAGGCTGGTTGAAGATCACCGTTCTTCTCACAGCCCTGGGAACGCTGTTTTTCGGTGTGCTGCCCGGGTTGCTGCTCGAGTTTGCGGGCCAGGCTCAGTTCCTTTCCTACATCCCTTGAAACTCACTTGCTGCGGTGTCATCCTTAAATAACCACACGCAGAAGGTCTCCGATTCATATCACTCAACCGAATGTTCTATAATGCTTATATGCATACGGCGGCGCATCAGGTTGCTTTGCGATGGCCTGGCACAGCGTATCGCCGCCGTTGAAGGTTCCTGGATGTTGAAGGCTGCACGATGGACGAAGTGAGGGCACACCTGCACATTCGTGGTCGCGTACAAGGCGTGAGCTTCCGTTATTACACGCGCCAACAAGCCGTCTCGCAAGGCGTATCGGGCTGGGTGCGCAATTTGTGGGACGGGCGCGTGGAGGCGGTCTTTCAAGGCGATGAAGCGAGGGTGAAAGAGGTCATCGCCTGGTGCAAACGCGGCCCGACATCTGCGCGCGTGGACGATGTGCGCGTGCGTTGGGAAAAGCCGCTGGAGGAAGAAACCAGGTTCGGGATCCGGTCCACGGCGAGAGGCAGATAGTATGAAACCTGGACCGAAGATCGAGAGCATACGTTTCGGCAAGATCATCATCGATGGTCATGCCTATAATCGGGACGTGATCGTGCTGCCGGATCGCGTTTTGCCCAACTGGTGGCGTGTGGAAGGACACTCACTCTGTCTCGAGGATCTGCAGCAAGCGCTGGCAGATCGG
>JARRPX010000083.1 GCA_037382465.1 Anaerolineales bacterium
GCCACGCGGCCGACGACCATCAATTCCACCGGCCGATCCATGCCGCCGGACAATTTTTCGGCCAGTCCGATGGCGTGCTTCAATCCCATTTCGTACCCACCGCCCAGGCTTCCTTCAACGAGCAGGATCCGATAGCGGTCCTCCGGTGGGCGTTCCGGACCGTTTGGTGTGTAGCGTGCCAGGTCCACGCCGTTCAGCACCACGTGATGCGGAACGTTCGTCGCGCCGTAGGTTCTCTCCCACCAATTGCACACGAATTGACTTTGATAGACGATGCGATTCGCCAACCGGGCGCGGATCGTGGACAGCACCCAATTGCCCCATTCCGCGCGCAGAAAATGACGCGGGCCGGTACGCAGTTTACGGTGAAGCCAATTGAACCCGTCGAGGCGCTGGATGATGGGAATCCCCTTCGTGCGCGCCCGCCACAATCCGATCAGTTGACGCGTGCCCCCGATCAGCAGCACGGCATCGTAGGGAACGTCGGCCAAATCGTTGGACACCGCGATGTCACGGGTGTGTAATCCTGCACAAAATTTGGCGCGGAACGATACCATGCCGCCCACGCCGGACATACGCGGCAGGACGCAGATTCGTTTAAGCTTGCTCACGGTCATCGCAGATCATCTCGCACGCCGATGCACTTTGCGGGAACACCGGCCCAAATTTCGCCTTCCCCCGTCGATTGAAGCAAGACGGCGTTCGCCGCCACGATCGTGCCGCGGGCCACGCGCAGCTCTCCGGATTTCCCCAGCACTTTCGAGCCCGGCGCCAGCAGCACGTCGTCCTCGACGACGATGCGTTTGAATTCGGATGCGCTGGCGGGAAGGTGCACGTCTGCCCGCCCGAGGGTCACACCCGGATACAACTTCACCCGATCACCGATCACCGTATGGGGATGTACCACGACCCCAAAACCCCCGTGTTCCAGGAGAAAATCTTCGCCGATTTCGACCGACCGCGGGATTTCCGCCCCCAGTAATTTCAATACGTAATAAGCGAGCCGACCGAGTAGTGGAAGCCGGCGAGCATACACGAGGCTGATATAGAAACCTTTATGCTGCATGTCATCTTTTCGCTGTCATGAAAATCACTTACACGTATCCAGTAACGCCTGCACGATCCGCTCGGCTGCATGTCCGTCGCCGAAAGGATTTACCGCACGGGCCATTTCTGCATATGCATTTCGATCATCCAACAAGCGCCGCGTTTCCGAGACGATGCGCTCGGTCTCGACGCCCACCAGGCGGGCGGTGCCCGCTTCGAGCGCTTCCGGCCGTTCCGTGACGCGCCGCATGACCAGCACCGGCGTGCCCAGAGCAGGGGCTTCCTCCTGCAGTCCGCCCGAGTCGGTCAACACCAGGTAGGCGCGTTGGATCGCATGCACCATGGGCAGGTAATCCAACGGATCGACGAGGGTAACATTGGGCACGCCGTCGAGAATCCGATGAGCAGGACCAAGCACGTTGGGATTCAGATGAACGGGATAAAGCAGGTGGACGTCTCCGGCGTGCTCTTCGGCGATGCGCCGCAGCGCGGAGAATATCTGCTCCAGGGGACGTCCGAAGTTCTCCCGCCGATGCGCGGTGACGAGTATCAACCGGCGCTCCCAGGGAACACCCGCCAGCGGACCGCTGTCGAAATCATAGTCACGCGCTACGATGGATTGCAGCGCGTCGATCACGGGGTTGCCCGTGACCACGATCTTCTCCGCGGGCACGTTTTCCTGCAGCAGATTGACGCGCGAAGCCTCTGTAGGGGCAAAGTGTAAATCTGCGACCGTACTCACCACGCGGCGGTTGATCTCCTCCGGGAACGGCTGCCACTTATCACCGGTGCGCAGGCCCGCCTCGACGTGACCCACCCTGGCGCGGTGGTAATAAGCAAGCAGGGAGGCGGCCATCACCGTCGTAGTATCACCCTGCAGCAGAACCCAATCGGGCGCCACCTCCTGCAGCACGGGATCGAGTCCCGAAAATATCGACGTTGTTAAGGCAGAGAGGGATTGATCGGGCCGCATCAGGTCCAGATCGTAATCCGGTTCGATCTCGAAGAGATCGAGGACCTGATCGAGCATCTCACGATGCTGGGCCGTGACACACACTTTCGAATCGATCTGCGCTTCTTCCGCCATGCGGGCGATGACCGGCGCCATCTTCACCGCTTCCGGACGTGTGCCGAAGATCGAAAGCACCCGCAGTCGGGAATCAGTCATCCTTCTCCCCGACTCCGATGACCCGCAGGTTGAATCCGGCTTTCCGCCACGTATCCCGATTCCAAATGCCGCGCGTGTCGACGGCCAATTTCCCGGCCATCAACTCGGCAACAGCCGACGGATCTAAATCATGAAACATCTCATGATCGACGAGCAACACGACGATGTCGGTGCCCTGCAGCGCCGCATCGAGGGATTGCGACGATTCTGCCCCGGCCACCGCCGCACCCAACAAATAGGGTTCGTAGGTCACCACTTCCGCGCCGGCGTCCACCAACAGCCGTACGACGTCGATCGCCGGGCTTTCACGCAGGTCGTCGACGTCCGCCTTGTATGCCAGGCCCAGCGCCGCCACCCGCTTGTCCTTCAAGCTTCCTGCGGCCGATTCGATGAGATCAAAAACGTAGGCGGGTTGGGAATCGTTGACCAGGCGCGCCTGGTGAATGAGCTGCGAGCGATCCGGCGCCGCCTCGATCAGAAACCAGGGGTCCACGCTGATGCAGTGCCCACCGACGCCGGGACCCGGTTTGAGGATCGATATGCGCGGATGCAGATTGGCAAACCGGATTGCTTCCCAGATGTCGACGCCGAATTGATCCGCCTGGCGGGCGAATTCGTTGGCGATGGCGATGTTCACGTCGCGAAACGTGTTTTCCATCAGTTTGACCATCTCGGCCGTCGTCGCGTCGGTGAGGACAATCTCGCCGCGCACGAAAATGCGGTACAGATCGCGGCAGGCTTCCGCCGAAGCCCGGTCGACACCGCCCATGACGCGTGCGTTTTCGATCAATTCGGAGAGGATCTTACCCGGCAAAACCCGCTCCGCGGAATAAGACAGATGGAAATCCACTCCGGCGACCAAACCGGACTTCTCGAGGATCGGTCTGACGACGTCCAAGGTAGTGCGCGGCGGCGAGGTTGACTCCAGCACGACCAGATTCCCTGCCTTCAAATGCGGCACGATCGATTCGCTGGCGGCGACCACATAACTCAGGTCGGCTGTCTTGTCCTCCTTGATCGGCGTGGGAACGGCGATGATGAAGGCATCGGCGTCTTCCGGCTCCTCGCTCACACGCAGGTTGCCCGAGCGAAATGCGGCCTGCACCAGGGTACGCAATCCCGGTTCGTGAATGTGCACTTCGCCGTTGTGCAGCACCTCCACCACGCGCCGGTTGACGTCCACGCCGACGACGCGCACGCCGTGCGTGGCGAACGTGCTCGCCGTGGGTAAACCGATGTAGCCCAATCCGAGTACGCAAATGGTTTCAAAATCCACTGATCCGCCTCCATGAACGCCATTTATTATCCCATAAACAGCGCTCGCGGGCTGAATCTGTGATCGTAAGAACAGCACTGGTGAAATAAAAAACGATAGAACTTGATAAACTAACGTAAAGGAAACCTCCGGGAGGAAACCATGCGCATTGCCGTCGGATCGGACGAACGCACCTCGCTTACCGACTCGGTCATCGACATCTTGAGAGGACAGGAGCACGAAGTCATCCTGTTCGGCCCGCTTGCGGAGCAATCCTCCACATGGCCGGCTGTCGCCCGGGACGTCGCCGAGGCGGTGGCGCGAGGAGATGCGGACGAGGGTATTCTTTTCTGTTGGACGGGAACGGGCGTGAGCATCGCCGCGAATAAAATCCCCGGCGTGCGCGCCGCGCTGTGCGGCGATGCCGAGACTGCCCGCGGCGCACGACTGTGGAACGACGCCAATGTGCTCTGCTTGTCGCTGCGGCATTTATCCGAAGCAGTGGCCAAGGAAATACTTGAAACCTGGTTTTCTACAGCGTATGTGCCAAACCCGGAGGACGATGCATGCCTCTCGGACCTGGAGGAAATCGAACAGAAATATTCGCAGTAATTATCCGGCGGATGAAATCCCGTTCCCATTTTCACTAAACGGCCAGTTGGGCGATGGTGATGCGGATACGGTAGAATCTTTTCATCGGTTCATTCAAGTTTCATAGGGGGCACAATCCGTCTCTATCAAACGAGGGAAAAATGGGCAGACCAATCATGCAACTGAAAACGCAGTTGGGCGAAGTCGCAGATCTCGCCTCATCGATAGCAGTCCTTCACTGGGACCAGCAGACCTACATGCCGTCCGGCGGTGCAGAAGAGCGCGCCATGCAGATCGCCACACTCAGCCGCCTGGCCCACGAACTGGCCACCAGCGACGAAATGGGCGCGGCCATCGAGGCCGCCAAAGCTGAAGTCGGGGACCTGGATTCCCCTTCCGACGATGCGCGCCTGGTGCGCAAGGCCGATCGGGATTACACCAAAGAGAAGAAGGTAACCTCAGCCTGGGTGACAGAATTCCGGCGCACCACAGCATTGGCGCACAAAACCTGGGCCAAGGCCCGCCAGGAAGCCAATTTCTCGCAATTCCAATCGATCCTGGAGAAAATCATCGACCTGCGCCGGCAATACGCCGAGTTCTTCACCCCCTTCGATCATCCCTACGATCCCCTGCTCGACGATTACGAACCCGGGATGAAAACCGCCGAAGTAAAAACGGTATTCGAAAATCTACGGCCGAAACAGGTCGAACTGATTCACGCCATCAACGAAGTGAGCGATCGAGTCGATGACTCGCCTGTTCATCAGACCTTCGACGAGAAAAACCAGTGGGACTTCGGAATGGAAGTCATCAAAGCCTTCGGGTTCGATTTCAATCGTGGACGGCAGGATAAAACGGTGCATCCCTTCACCACCGACTTCGGCATCGGCGACGTGCGGATAACCACGCGCTTCGATCCCGAATTCTTCAACACGGGCGTCTTCAGCACGCTGCACGAAGCCGGCCACGCCATGTACGGCCAGGGCATAGATCCGAGTTACTCACGGACACCGCTCGCGGATGGCGCCTCCCTGTCGGTCCACGAATCCCAATCGCGTATGTGGGAAAATCTCGTCGGACGCAGCAAACCATTCTGGATCGCCTTCTATCCGAAGCTGCAGGAGTATTTCCCCGCTCAGTTGGGCAACGTCGAACTGGACGCGTTTTATCGCGCCATCAACAAGGTCGAGCCCTCATTCATTCGTGTCGAAGCCGATGAAGCCACGTACAACATGCACATCATGCTGCGCTTCGAAATCGAGACTGCGCTTCTCGCAGGGGAGATCGAAGCCGTCGATCTGCCGGAAGTCTGGAACACGAAAATGAAGGAATATCTGGGCATCACGCCGCCCGACGATGCTCAGGGCGTGCTGCAGGACGTTCACTGGTCGGAAGGTCTCCTCGGCTATTTCCCGACTTATGCACTCGGCAATTTAATCGCTTCGCAGCTGTGGGAAAAGATCCAGGAAGACATCCCCGATCTCAGGCAGCAAATCGAGCGGGCCAAGTTTTCGGAATTGCTCGGGTGGCTGCGGGAAAACGTCCATCGGTACGGCGCGAAATTTGAACCAATGGAATTGCTCCAGCGTGCTACCGGTTCCGGGTTGTCCGCAGAAGCCTATCTTCGCTATCTGAACTCGAAGTTTGGGGAAATCTACGATCTCCACTGAACTGCGGGATTGCAGCAACAGCGTATCGTGAAAATCCGACCAGGACGAAACCCAGTCCTGGCGGATTTTTTATTCCATGCGGCATCCGGCCACGGACACCGCCAGAAACTGCATGCCAAGAAGACGTCGAGTGTATGAAAAAGAGCAATTCGCAACACTCTTCCGCGGATCAACCAGGTTCAAGATGGAATAAGCTCGAAAGAAAGTTCGATGCTAGAATACACCGACTTGTATCGGGAGCATTTATATTGGCCGGCGGATTCACGCACCACCAGCATCGTGGTCATCTGATTTCTTTCTTGGGACTTCTATCGCTCGTCGTGAGCGCTTGTGGGATGTACCCGCAGGAGCACACAGAGATTGCGATTCCGCCGATGAGCACCGTCGAGCCGACTCCGCTGCCGACGGAAACCGCGCTCGACCAACCGACGGACACACCGGAACCCTTCAGCGAAATGACCTCCGCAATCGTGATCGAGTCGCCGCAAGACCTCGAGACGCCGACCCCGCTGCCGCCGGGCGTAAACATGCCGCTTGAACAGCTCGCCATCTACGAACCCGGACCGGGATCGCAAGTCACCAGCGGATTCCGCATAAACGGATGGGGTGGACCGAGTTTTGACGATCGCGTGCTCATTCGTCTGCTCGGGGAAGACGGCGGCGTACTTTCGAGAGGCTGGCGCTACTTGTACGTTTTATCCGGAAATCCGGGACGCTTCAACGGCACAATCTACTTCAACATCGATCACGTCGCGGAAGAAGCGCGCCTGGAAATCAGCATGCAAAGTTGGCGGGACCGGCAAACCACCCACATTTCCACGGTCAACCTGACGCTGTTATCGACGGGCTCCGCGTTGGTCCATCCGGCAAGACGGGGCACAGAGAAATTGGCCATCTTCAGCCCGCACGAAGGGGGAGTCGTCAGCGGAGGCGTGGCCCTCGTTCAGGGCGCAGGTTGGGTCGATTCCGACACACCGCTGAGCGTCGACATCATCAACAATCGGGGAGATTCATTGGGCTCGGCGCAGGTCGAACTCGATGCGCCCGCCGTCGGCCAACTCGGAACCTTCTCGGTCGAAGTGCCATACCAGATCGACTTTCAACAATGGGTGCACATCACCGTCTACGAACCCAGCACGGGAAGCATTCCCGGTATCATTCACCTTACCAGCGTCGAAGTGTGGCTCATTCAATAGACGCATCCATCAGACGTAAGCAGTCGGCACAAGACCGGCAGTATTTCTTGGCGCGAGATTGGAGTTCTTATGATCGTATTTCAATACCACGCAGACATCATCGAACGCTATCCGCATATCGCGGGCGGCGTGATCCATGTGGAGGGCATCCGCAACGACGCCACCTCTCCCGGACTGCTGTCTCTCTATCACCAGGAACAGCAGCGTACGCTCGCGCGCGTCGGTGAGACACCCTTGAGCGAGATCGCCTCCATCGCCGCCTGGCGCAAAGTGTTTCATGATTTCGGAGTCAAGCCCACGCAGTACCGCAACGCCGCAGAAGCCTTGCTGCGCCGATTGACGAAGCATGGCGATATCCCTTCGATCAACACGCTGGTCGATCTGGCCAACCTGGTCAGCATACGCTACGCGCTTCCGATTGCCGTATTCGACACTCGCCGGCTCGAGCTTCCCGTCACGGTCCACTTCGCCGAAGGAGACGAGTTGTTTCTGCCGTTGGGAGTTTCCGAACCCGAAAACCCACAGCCCGGGGAGGTTGTATTCTCGGATCAGAATAGACGGGTGGTCGCTCGCCGCTGGTGCTGGCGCCAGAGCGACGACAGCGCTGCGCGTGAGGGTGCCTCTCGGGTCATCATCACCGTTGAAGGGCATCACGCAGGGGCGAAAGATGAGGTCGAAGCTGCCCTGCAGGATCTGCAATCCCTGGTGGAAGAATTTTGCGGCGGAGATGCCGCGGCGAGTCTGCTCGACTGCGAACAAGCGAGCATGCGCATTTCGGCGGCGTAATCGGGAAGGACGCGCAGAATCAGTTCCGAAGGATCGGTGTGAAGCGACTACAATAACTTTCGCTTGCGAATGCTGCACCGCCGGGATGATATAATTACGTCTTGAATACGAGCCGCGCCCATGGAATCGCTACGAACGTTGGCATCCCCCCAATCGAAGCAACGCATCTGGATCACGCGCACCGCACAGGTGGCATTCACTGCCTGCACGGCGCTCTTCATCTGTGCTTTCACTTTCCTGCTCACCGTGCGCCTCTTCTACATCGGCCGCGCACTGCCGGGTGTTCATGCGGCGGGCATCAATCTGGGAGGCCTCAAACAAGACCAGATCGAAGCCGAGCTTAGAGACGTCCTGACCTATCCCCAGACCGGCCTGATCGTCCTGCGTGACGGGGAAAAGACCTGGACCGCCAGCCCGTCCGATCTCGGAGTCATCATCGACATTCCTGCCATGGCGCGCCGGGCTTTGAGCGTCGGGCGCGAAGGATCGTTGGCCGATCAATTCGAAGAACAGATTGCAGCATGGCGCCAGAGCCGCAAGATCCCCGCCATCATTCTGTTCGACCACGTGGTCGGTGGATATTACATGAACGGCATCTCCCAGGAGATCGAGCTGCCGACGATCGAAGCCAGCCTTTCCATACAGGGAACGGAAGTCGTCGCCAGTCCGGGCCAGATCGGCCGCCAGGTGGATATCAAAGCCACGCTCGATGCGCTTGCCGGGCCTGTCAGCAATTTCCACGACTCCGATCTCGAACTCGTCATCAAGGAACTGCCTCCCAAAGTCCTCGATGCCTCCGCCCAGGCGGAGATCGCCAATGAACTGCTCAGCCAACCGCTGCGCTTGACCGCGCAGGACGCCGGACCGTGGACGTTCGAACCGGCCGCGCTGGCGGACATGCTCCGCTTCGAGATCGTCGAAGACGGGGACACGGCCACCTATGCTTTAATGCTCGATGGGGGCGAAATGACGGCGTTCCTCGAGCCACTCATACCCGAACTGGACCGCGATCCGGAGAACGCACGGTTTATTTTCAACGACGATACCCACGAGCTCGATTTGATCGCTCCAGCCGTCACAGGACGCACGCTCGACGTAAATGCATCCCTGGCTTCCATTCACGCCGACATCAATCTCGGGAAACACGAAGCGCCGCTGGTATTCGTGTACGAGGACCCTCAGATCGGTGACGATGTCACGGCGGAAGAATTGGGCATTAGCGAACTGGTCAGCGACGAATCGACAAACTTCTCGGGCTCGAGCAGCTCGCGTATCCAGAACATCAAAACTGCATCGAGCGCCTTCCACGGCCTCCTGGTCGCGCCCGGCGAAACCCTCTCGATGGCCGACGTCCTCGGCGACATCAGCCTGGACACCGGGTATGCGGAAGCCTTGATCATCTATGGAGACCGAACGATCAAAGGCGTCGGCGGCGGGGTTTGCCAGGTGAGCACGACCTTGTTCCGTGCGGTCTTCTTCGGCGGCTATCCCATCGTCGAACGCCATCCCCATGCCTACCGCGTGAGCTATTATGAAAAGGGATCGCCCTCTCGCGGGCCGGGCTTGGATGCCACCGTTTTCGTGCCCGTCGTCGATTTTAAATTCACCAACGATTCGCAGTACTGGCTCCTGATGGAGACGTATGTCTACAACTATACGCTGCAATGGAAGTTCTACTCGACGTCGGACGGACGCGAGGTAAGCTGGAGTCGCGATATTTCGGACGAAATCGATGCCCCGAAGGACCTGTATAAATTGAACAAGGATCTCGATAAAGGGGATATCAATCAGATCGATTGGAGCGCCGACGGCATGACGGTGGTGGTGTACCGCACCGTGACCAGAAACGGAGAGTTGCTCCACCAGGATACCATTCGCACGCGCTACTTGCCCTGGCAGGCCGTTTACGAATACGGACCTGGAACCAAGCTTCCGAAGGACGTCATCGTCGAGGATGAAGACGATTGACCGTTTTGCAAATGTCTTCGCCGACCCACCGATGGTACAATCAGAGCGCTTAGGAGTGCGATATGATCAACCAAGATTTGCTGGAGATTTTACGCTGCCCGGCCTGCGTTCGTGAGAAAGAAGGAAATCTGAAGCTGGTGAAAGACGCCTGGCTGGTGTGCCAGGAGCCGGGCTGCAACCGCAAGTACCCCATCAAGGACGACATCCCGGTGATGCTCATCGACGAGGGCGATCAATGGGTCGATACGGCGGTAGAAGACCTCCCCGTACCTCCTCCGGGGGATTGATCGAGACGACTCGAATCGCATATCCCTCCCGTTTTATTTCTGAGATTGAAACGATCCCGGTCGTATGCGTGATTTGGACGCTTTACTCGACGATCTGACTTCGGACGACGATGAGCAAGCGGAGGCTGCCGCGCAGCAGATCGCCGCATGGGGCAGCACGGCCGTCAGTCCGCTGCTGGAAATGTTCGAAACCGAGAATCCCGATCTACGCTGGTGGGCCGTGCGAGCCTTGACCGACTTCGACCAACCCGAAGCGAGACAGGCGATCTGTCGCGCGCTCACCGACCCGTCACCTGCCGTACGCCAATGCGCCGCATTAAGTCTGCGAGAACGACCCTCAACGGATGCACTCCCATTCTTGATCGACTCGCTGCAGGATTCCGACCGTCTTTTCGCCCGCTTTGCCGGCGATGCGCTCACGGCAGCGGGCGATCTGGCTGCGCCGGCCTTGATCGAAGCACTGGCATCCGAAGATCCCTTTGTCCGCATCGAGTCGGCAAGAGCGTTGGCGCGGATGCACGCCTCCCAGGCGATACCCGCTCTGTTCGCCGCACTGGACGATCCCTCCCCGATGGTCACGTATTGGGCCGAAGAAGGCTTGAGAAACGCGGGCGTGGAAATGCTTTTCTTCAAGGCTTAGCTCGAAAACGCCCAGATCACCCAGGTCACGATCATCCCCAAACCGAGCAGCATTTTTACGATCAGCGAAGCCCCACAACCCAACCCGGCGCCAATCACGGCCTGCGAAGCGCTTTCGACGTCCCTCTTGCGGATGTATTCCACGATGTAGATTCCAAGCAGCAGTGCTACGACGGCGCCGATCGGGCCGGTCAAGCCAATCCCAGGACGGATATCACCACGAAGTAAATCATGCCATGCGGGCCCCAGTCGATGATCAACCCATACCCCAACGCAGCGGCCCAGATCAGGATCAGATCCGGAATGATCGGAAAGACGATCCCGACCAAGCCTATCAGCATCAATACCACACATCCGATAATGAGCAGACCATTAACCATGATGATCGCCGCTTTCTATGCGTTCGACGCCGCCCATCCAGGGACGAAGCACCTCTGGGACCACGACGCTTCCATCGGCCTGCTGGTAATTTTCCAGAATGGCGATCAGCGTTCTCGGCAGCGCCAACCCCGAACCGTTCAACGTGTGAACGAATTCGGGCCTTGCGTCAGGTGCGGGACGATAGCGGATCTTCGTCCTTCGAGCCTGGAACGCTTCGCAGTTCGAGCACGAACTGGCCTCGAGCCATTCACCACAACCCGGCGCCCAGATCTCGATGTCGTATTTCTTCGCCGCCGTAAAGCCCAGATCGCCGGTCACCATCTCGACCACGCGATGAGGGATTTCGAGCGCACGGCAGATGTCCTCCGCATCGTTGACCAGTGATTCCAGTTCCGCATAAGAATTCTCTGGTTTGCAGAATTTATACATCTCTACCTTATCGAACTGGTGGCCGCGCTTGATCCCCCGCACGTCTCGCCCTGCCGAGAATTTCTCGCGGCGAAAACAGGCCGAATATGCCACGTATCTCTTCGGCAGCTCTTCTGCCGCTAGAATTTCATCGCGGTGCAGATTCGTCACCGGGATCTCCGCCGTCCCGATCAACCACAGGTCATCCTCGACATCGTGATAGATGTTCTCCCTGAATTTCGGCAGCTGGCCTGCTCCCCACATGCATTCCTCGCGTACCAGATAAGGCGGATAGACTTCGGTATAGCCGTGCCGTTCGACGTGATAACTGACCATCCATTGGATTAACGCATGCTGTAAGCGAGCGCCAAGTCCAAAAAGGACGTAAAAGCGACTCCCGGACAACTTGACGCCGCGCTCGAAATCGATAATGCCCAATCTTGGCCCCAATTCCCAATGCGGCACAGGTTCGAAACCGAAATCTTCTTCACCCTTAGGCTCACCCTCTTGACGCACGACGATGTTTTCACTCTCGTCTTTTCCCACCGGCACACTTTCGTGAGGCAGGTTGGGAACCTGATACATGGCCGCTTCCAGGTCTTGTTCGGTGTCACGCAAGCGTTCTTCGAGCCCGGAAATTTGATCGTTCACCACGCGCATCTCATCAATCAACGTCTGACGTTCTTTCTGGTCTTTCATCATGCCGATTTGCGCGGAGGTTTCATTCCGATTTTGCCGCAGCGCTTCAACCTCCTGCAGTATTTCTCGTCGTTCACGGTCGAGAGACAGAATCTCGTCGATCGGCGCCTCGGCATGCAATTTCTGCAGCGCTGCTTTCACCTCGTCAGGATGCTCGCGGATGAAGTGAATATCAAGCATGCTCGCCTCCTCATACACAGAATACGCCCCCTCCTCCGCAGGACGAGGGGGCGCTCGTGGTACCACCTGCTTTCACCGCCGCAGCGGCCTCGAAAAGCTGTAACGGGCGAACCCGGCCCCTTTACGACAGTTGCCTGTCCCTCCAGGAGCGACGGTTCCCTGTGCGGGAACGGCGGAGGGGATTCACCGCACCGCGCCATCGCCTTCCACCCGGCGGCGACTCTCTGGTGGAGCTGCTGTGGTTACTGATCTCCGCGCACGTCAATTTACAACGAGTGATCTTTCGACCGATTATACAATCCCAACTAGTAAAGTCAAGAAATCGCGCTTTTACATTTCATTTCCACCGGGACACGGCTCGCCACACACGATTTCATCGTATTGAATCGCCCAGCGTTAGAATTGACATTCTGGCAATCTACATTTATCCTCTCGAAGTGGACGATGGAACGATCGCTTCTCGGATGAGTGTATCCTCTTTGGGATTCACGGAAACGACCTCCGTAAGCCGCAGCGAACGAAAAGAACGACAAACCCTGGGCGATTTCTGCTTTGATTTGGACACCTTCGCCAGGAAAGGACACCGGAATGGACATCTTCCAGAAGTGCCGTGAGTATACGATTGCGCGACAAATGCAAGCCGAAGGACTCTATCCATACTTCCTGCCGCTCGAAGATACGGAAGGCACGGAGGTCATCATCGATGGCCGCAAAATCCTGATGATCGGTTCCAACAATTACCTCGGCTTGACCACCGACCCGCGTGTACGCAAAGCGGCCACGGATGCAGTCGAACGCTACGGCACCAGCTGCACGGGATCGCGTTTTCTCAACGGAACACTGGCCCTGCACAAGGAATGCGAGCAACGGCTGGCGGATTTCGTGGGCAAAGAAGCCGCCCTCGTGTTCAGCACCGGCTATCAGACCAACGTCGGTACCATCTCGTGCCTGATCGGCCGGGGCGACGTCGTCGTGACTGACAAGGACGATCACGCCAGCATCGTCGATGGCTGCATGATGTCGCTCGGCGATATGCGGCGCTTCAACCACAACGACCTCGATCATCTCGAACGTGTCTTGAGCAAGATCGATGATAAAGCGGGGCGCATGGTCGTCGTCGACGGCGTGTACAGCATGGGCGGAGACCTGGCTCCCCTGCCGGATAAGATTCCCATCTGCCAGAAATACGGCGCTCGCCTGATGGTCGACGACGCGCACAGCGTCGGAGTCATGGGCGGGGGTCGAGGCACTTCTGCCCATTTCGGCGTTACGGATCAAGTCGACTTGATCATGGGCACGTTCAGCAAGTCATTCGCCTCACTCGGCGGTTTTATCGCCGGCGATGAAAGCACCATTCATTACATCCAGCACAACTCGCGCGCCCTGATCTTCAGCGCCTCGATGCCCGCATCCAACGTGGCAGCGGTCTTGGCCGCTTTGGACATCATGGAG
>JARRPX010000084.1 GCA_037382465.1 Anaerolineales bacterium
GTTCAGCATCAAATAGCGAACACCGCCGCGTTCCACGACCTGAATGTAATTGTAAGCCGACTCCGTTTCGAACACCTGTCCCGTGCTGCGAAGATTGATAATCGGCGACCGCCGCCCGATCCTGATTTCCCTGGACGCCAGCACTTTCGGTGGACCGGAGGACACGAATGCACTTCCATCTGCCGCGGGTCGGGAAGGCGTGCCGGTGATCGAAGTCCGCTGCGGAGATTCGTTGGAAGATGCGTTGAACCTTTCTTCCCGACGGAGATTACGTCCCACCGCTGTCCAGGGGCGATAGACGAAGACAGGATGGAGCCCATGCGTCAAAAATTACTTGGTGTGGCAGTATTCTTCTCCGGCATGACCACGCTTGCGATCGAGATATCCGCTTCGCGTTTGTTGGGCAACGTCTTCGGCACCAGCAACATCGTCTGGGCGAACATCATCGGCCTCATATTGATCTATCTCACCGTGGGATATTTCCTCGGCGGCCGGCTTGCGGATCGTTCTCCCCATCTTCGTACCTTCTATCGCGTCATGGCCTGGGGCGCCTTCGCGGCCGGTCTTGTGCCCATCATCGCCAGACCCATCCTGCTTCAAGCTGCGAAGGCCGTCGAACACTTGTCCACGGCGGTGATGCTGGGTTCGTTTTTCGTGGTGTTGATTCTCTTCAGCATTCCCGTCACACTGCTGGGTTGTGTGTCTCCGTTTGCCATACGACTGGCCATCCGGTCGCCCGAACAGGCTGGAAGCATATCCGGCAGGATGTATGCGATCTCGACCATGGGATCGATTCTGGGCACTTTCCTCCCCGTGCTCTGGTTGATTCCAACCATCGGTACGGCGAGGACATTCCTGGTTTTCAGTTTAATTCTCATCTGTGTGGCCCTGGGAGGATTGTTCATCGAGGATCGCAGAAGCGGCCTGAAGTACCTGCTGCTGCCTGTTTTGATCCTCGTTTTGTCCTTCTTCACTTTGTCCGGTCCGATCAAGCGCAGCACGGGACAGGTGTTCGAAACGGAGTCGGCTTACAATTACATTCAGGTCGTGGAACGCGGCGGTGTTCGCTATTTGATGCTGAACGAAGGTCAGGGCATCCACTCGGTTTACGCCCCTGGAATGGACGTCACCTATGGCACCTGGGATTACTTCCTGTCGGCGCCGTTTTTCAATGCCGCGCCGGTCGCACTATCCGACGTGAAACGGGTGGGGATTGTTGGACTGGCCGGGGGGACGATTGCCAAGCAGTACACGAATGTCTTCGGTGCGATACCGATCGATGGATGGGAGATCGATGCAGAGATCATTAAAGTCGGTCGGGAATGGTTCGACATGAACGAGCCGAATCTGAATGCAATCGTCGCAGACGGACGTTGGGGTCTTGCGCATAGCCAATATCTGTACAGCGTCATCACCATCGATGCATACAGGCTGCCGTATATTCCCTGGCATCTCACCACGCAGGAATTCTTTCTTGAAGTATATGCGCATCTCTACGAGGATGGCGTCGTGGCAATCAACGTGGGCCGTACGCCGGACGACCGCCGCATCATCGAGGCCCTGGCGGGCACCATCCAATCTGTTTTTCCGTCGGTGTACGTGGTCGATGTGCCAAATACCTTCAACACGCTCATCTATGCGACCAAGCAGCCGACCGGCGCCGACAACCTGATCATGAACATCTTTGCCTTGGAAAATCAGGAGGCTCCGGCAGTGCTGCTGGATGTTTTACGGCGGACGGTTGCCCAACTGCAGCCGACACCCGAATCCGACGTTGTCTATACCGACGATCGTGCGCCGATTGAATTTCTGACCAATTCCATGGCCCTGCGTTTCATTCTGGGTGGTGACGTCGATATCCTGCGTTAGAAGGAGGCGAGTATCTTGCCATCGAGGGCACGTTTCTGGAAACAAACGGTTGAAACCTTGTTCGTGATTTTACTGCCGATCAGTCTCATTCTGTCGAGTGTTTATATCGTTCTCTACAGCGCCGGGATCTGGGTCCCCATCGAGTACCGCATGCCTGGTTTTCCAGAGGATAGCTATGGCTTCGACTTGCAGGACCGGCTGTACTGGTCGTCCGTGGACATCCAATTCCTACTCAGCAACGAGGATATTTCCTATTTCGATTCCCATTTCCTTGCCGATGGATCGCCGATGCACAACGAACGCGAGCTGAAACACATGCAAGACGTCCAGGTCTTGTTGAACGTCATGAAACGCGTCCTTTTGGCCGGTTGGATTCTGGCTGTTCTGATACTCGTGGTCTTGTGGCGAATGGGTCAGGGCCAGGAAATTCCGCATGTCATTTTCCGCGGGGTCCGCGCCACGTTGATTTTCATCGGCGTGTTGATCCTGGGGATCGTAGTTTCCTTCGGCGTTCTCTTCGTCGGCTTTCATCGTATCTTTTTCGAAGGAGATACCTGGCTTTTCGCCTACTCGGATACGTTCATCCGTCTCTATCCGGAGCGTTTTTGGCGAGACTGCTTCATCCTTTTGGGACTGGTGACCGTCCTGGAGGCGTCGATCGTCTATGGGATCGGCAGATTGCTTGCGAAGAAAATTCCTGGGGAAGCGGGGTAACCGGTTTCGTCGTTCGTCGAGAAGTCTGCGAAGCGGATGAACAAATAACAAAGATCGACGTTGGCGTCGATCCTTGTTTTTATTTCTTGGGTGGCAGATATTGGGCAGCGCTGTGGAAATCTTTTAGGCCCCGAATTTCTCCAGCCGATTCGCGTGCGCCATCATCAACGGCATGAGCGCCGTGGCAGGGATCGTCCCAAAACCACCGCGCCCGCATGCTCGTTCACCGAAAGTCGTTTCCGCATCCGCCCTTACGGTTTCCGGCGCCCAGAGCAAGGCGGGAACCGGATGCCAGGAGTGTGAACGCATTTTTGCGGGTGTGGAATGGTCGCCGGTCACGAGGACGACGTCCGGATTCAAGTCCATCAACTGCGGCAGCGCCGCGTCCACGCTCTCGATGATTTTAACCTTGCCTTCGAAGTTCCCGTCTTCGCCTTTGCTGTCGGTCTTCTTGATGTGAATGAAGAAGAAATCGTAATCGTTCCATCGTTGCGAAGCGACCAGGAACTCCTGCTCGGGGGTTTCGCCCTCGAATTCGATGAGCTCCATTCCGACCAGTTTCGATACGCCGCGGTACATCGGGTATACAGCGATACAACCGGCGCGTAGCCCGAAGATTTCGGGAAATTGCGGCAGGCCGGGGTCGGTCGAAAACCCGCGCAGGGTCAATGCGTTGGCTTTGGGCTGGGATTGCAGTTTCTCGCGCGCTGCCGCAATCCATTGGTTGAAGTACCGGGCACATGCCTCGGATTCGCCGTCGAGCGCGCGGGCGGGGAGGGGGGCGACGCCGGTTTGCTGTGGGTCGGTATCCTCGATGTTGGCCGAGAGCCCTTTACCGGACATCACGGCCGCAAAGCGGTATTCGCGCACAGGGCGAACGTCCACATCCACGCCTTCGATCTCGATCTCCTGCAGCTCGTTCACGATGGGAATCGCTTCGTCCGAGGGAATTCTTCCTGCCCTGCGGTCGATGATTTTCCCCTCGGCGTCGACGGTGCAGAAATTCCCTCGAACGGCTACGTGCCCTTTCGACACCGTCATGCCGATACCCGTCGCTTCCAGCACGCCGCGGCCGACCTCGAACTCGACGGGGTCGTATCCGAAGAGCCCCAGATGCGCGGGACCCGATCCGGGGGTAATGCCCCGGCGAACGGGAACGGTCTGTCCCAGCGTTCCTTCCGCCGCCAGACGGTCGAGGTTGGGTGTGTTCGCGGCTTCCAGTTCCGTCGGACCGCCCGGCTCGATGGGCAGACCGCCGAGTCCGTCCATGACGAGCAGGATGATTTTCGTGTCGTTCTTCTTATGCAGTGAGCGCATGAGTTCAATATTGTGCATATGGAAATCCTCCTTGTCATAAGAAAACCCCCACACCTTTACAGGAGGGGGGTTTTAATGTATGTGTCGTATCGTCTACATGATCGCGTTTTGGTCGCCGTCGACGTTGAAGAGATGCATGCTGTCCATGTCGAAGACGCACTCGACGGTGTCGCCGACCTTGAACGCCGTTCGTGGATCGATCCGTCCGATGAAGCTGTTATCGCCGCTTATGAAGTGCATGAATATCTCGTTGCCCATCAACTCGGTCACTTCTACTTTCGCTTCGACCGGTGAGGCGTATACGGGCGGGGAGAACGTCGGGTCGTGCACGTCGTCCGGGCGGATGCCGAAGATGACCTGCTTGCCGGCGTGAGGCATGTATCGATCCACCTTCGATGGCGGAACATTGACGTGGAACGTGTCCGCATCGATGACCAGCGATCCATCGGATTTCTCCAGCGTTGCCTTGAAGAAGTTCATCGCCGGTGAACCGATGAAGCCTGCCACGAAGACGTTCGACGGGCGATCGTAGAGTTCCTGCGGCGTATCGACCTGCTGAAGGACGCCGCCTCGCATCACGGCGATGCGGTCGGCCATCGTCATGGCCTCGGTCTGATCGTGCGTCACGTAGATGAAAGTCGTCTTCAGGCGGTGATGCAGCTTGCTGATTTCGGCCCTCATTTGAACTCTCAATTTCGCATCCAGGTTCGAGAGGGGCTCGTCGAACAGGAAGACCTGCGGTTCGCGCACGATGGCTCGGCCAACGGCGACGCGCTGTCGCTCGCCACCGGATAACTGGCGAGGTTTTCGATCTAAGAGGTGCTCGATGCTGAGAATGTCTGCGGCTTCCTTAACGCGCCGTTTGATCTCTTCCTTGGGTGTCTTGCGAAGCTTGAGGCCAAAAGCCATGTTGTCGAACACGGACATGTGTGGGTACAACGCGTAGGACTGAAACACCATGGCGATGTCCCGATCTTTTGGCTCGATGTCGTTGACGATGCGATCTCCGATGGCGATCGTTCCTTCGTCGATCTCCTCGAGACCTGCGAGCAGGCGAAGACCGGTGGTCTTACCGCATCCTGACGGCCCGACCAGTACTAGGAACTCCCTGTCGATGATGTTGAGGTTCATATCGTTTACTGCAGTTACGTCTCCGAAATGCTTACTTACGTGGGTATAACTTACGGTGGCCATGGGCCGTCTTCCTCCTTCTTTTGGGTATCGTGCCACCATTATACACGCATCCAAAGCAACATAAAAGATTTAAAGCCCCTCATGTTGACGCTGTATATCCTCTCTGGTATAGTCGTCCTCGTGTACAAGACACCGGGTCAATCCAATCAAAACGGAAAAACGCCGCATAGATTTCGTGGACTCGTCCGCTGGCTCCAGCCAGGCTTGGGGGTCAAGCGTTGGTTTGTGATTCTGATCGTCGGCGTGGCCTTGATCGGATTGGGCGTTGCGGTGATTTTGCTCGATATTTATCGAAACCATCCACAATCCCCATGGCTCGCTATGTTAAGCCTTCGCGATCTGCCGCGCTGGCTGCGTGCGGTCGTGCTTGCAATCTTCGGTTTCTTGCTGACCTTTTTTGCTGTTCTGAGGCTCAACCGCACGTTGCTTGCGCCGTATCTCCGTCCAGGAAAGCCTTTGGTGGAAGCCGTCGCCCGGCATCGGCGTCTGGGCCGCGGCCCGAAGATCGTCGCCATCGGTGGAGGTACCGGGTTGTCCACGCTGCTGCGTGGTCTGAAAAAGCACACCGGCAATCTGACCGCCATCGTGACGGTCGCAGACGATGGTGGTTCCTCCGGAAGGCTGCGTCAATCGTTGGGACTGCCCCCGCCGGGTGACATTCGCAACTGCCTGGCCGCTTTGTCTGACGATGAAGATCTACTGACGCAGCTGTTTCAATATCGCTTTCTCGAAGGAGAAGAATTGAACGGCCACTCCTTCGGAAATCTCTTCATCGCCGCTCTGGCAGGTGTGACCGGCAGTTTCGATCAAGGTATCCTGGAGACGGGACGCGTGCTGGCGATACACGGTCAGGTACTGCCTTCCACGCTGGATGACGTCGCTTTATCGGCCGATAAAGCTCCTGCACTTGCCGACAGAGCGGTACGCGTGGAGGGCGAGAGCCGCATCCCCGATATTCCAGGTAGGATACAAAGGGTGCAGCTCGAGCCCAACGATCCACCCGCATATCCCGGTGCGATCCAGGCTATTCTGGCTGCGGACATGATCGTGGTTGGCCCGGGAAGCCTGTATACCAGCGTACTGCCCAACCTGCTGGTTCCGGACATCGTCCAGGCCATCCAGGCTTCCAGCGCCTTTAAAGCGTACGTTTGCAACGTGGCGACCCAGAAGGGGGAAACGGAGGGTTATAATTGTCAGCAGCATCTGGAGGCCATCGAAAATCACGTCGGGTTGGGGTTGGTGGATTTGATCGTGGCCAACGATGGTAATCTGGATGCCAAGCCGGATGGGACCGAAATGGTCCAGCCCGTGTTCGATGGAAATTCGCTGGTCCAACTCTATACCGCAGATTTGGTCGACGTCGATCGGCCCTGGCGGCACGATGCGCAGAAATTGGCCGAAGCGTTGATCGCGCTACTGGAAGAACGAACCGGCCCGTTGGATCTGCCGTCGATGGATGAACAAGATACTAATCCGGATCTGAATTGATCCGTAGAAAATAGGAGTGAAATTATGGCAACACGAGTAGGAATCAATGGCTTAGGCCGAATCGGACGACAAGTCCTGAAGATCATGAAGGAGAAATATCCGGACGTCTTCGACGTCGTGGCCTTCAACGATCTCGGTGATTTGAATACGATGGCGCACCTTTTCCGCTACGACTCGAACTACGGTCGTTACGAAGGCACGGTAGAGGTCCAACAAGACGGTTTGACGATCGAAGGCGACTTCATCAAGGCGCTGTCTGAACCAGATCCCGCGAAACTACCCTGGAAAGACATGGGTGTGGAAATCGTCATCGAGGGTACGGGTGTATTTCGATCGCGTGAAGGCGCCTCCAAACATCTGGAGGCCGGTGCGAAAAAGGTGATCATCACCGCACCTGCGAAGAACCCGGACTTGACCGTCGTATTGGGGGTCAACGATGGAGATTACGACCCCAGCAAGCACAACATCATTTCCAACGCCTCGTGCACGACGAACTGCCTCGCGCCTCCGGCAAAGGTCATTCAGGACAACTTCGGTATCGAGAAGGGCTTGATGACCACAATCCATGCGTATACCAACGACCAGAGAATTCTGGATCTACCGCACAAGGACTTGCGGCGTGCGCGCGCCGCGGCGCTCAACATCATTCCGACGACGACGGGCGCGGCGAAAGCGGTGGCGCTGGTAATCCCCGAATTGGAAGGGAAATTCGACGGTTACGCGCTGCGGGTGCCGACCCCAACGGTCTCGATCGTGGATTGCGTCGTGCTGCTGCAGAATGAAGCGACCACGGAAGACCTGCACACCGCGATGCGCAAGGCGGCTGAAGGTCCGATGAAGGGCATCCTCGCGTTCTCGGAGGAACCCCTGGTCAGCATGGACTATAAAGCGGACGATCATTCCAGCATCGTCGACGCTCAGTTCACCTTCGTGATGGGCGGCAACATGGCGAAATTGGTCACGTGGTACGACAACGAGTGGGGGTATTCGGTGAGAACTGCAGATCTCGCCAATCTAATTTCGAAATCTCTGTAAATCCATGAAGCGCGGCGCGCCTGGCAATCCGGGTGCGCCGCGTTGAGGTTAATCGCATGTTTGATAAGAAAACGATTCGTGACATCGATCCCGAGAACAAGCGGGTTTTGGTGAGGGTCGATTTTAACGTCCCGCTTGCGGATGGAGCCGTGGCCGATGATACCCGCATCCGAGCCGCATTGCCGACGATCCGCTATCTGCTCGATCACGACGCCGCAGTCATCCTGTGCTCGCATCTCGGCCGGCCCAAAGGTAAAATCGTTCCGGAATTGACGCTGCGACCCGTGGCCGAACACCTCTCCTCCTTGCACGACATGCCGGTCAAATTCGTGGAGGACTGCGTAGGACCCAAAGCACGAGCCGCGGCGGAGAAACTTGAGCCGGGAGAAGTTCTGCTGCTCGAGAACACGCGCTTCAACCCGGAAGAACGGGCGAACGATGACGCATTTTCCGCAGCCCTGGCTTCACTCGCCGACCTGTACGTCGATGATGCTTTCGGATCTGCGCATCGGGCGCACGCATCGACGGAAGGCGTCGCACACCATCTCCCTGCCGTCGCCGGGTTTTTGATGGAAAAGGAATTGGAATACCTGGGAAAGGCGTTGGAGAATCCCGCCCATCCTTTCGTGGCGATTTTGGGCGGCGCCAAGATTTCCGATAAGATCACCGTCGTGGAGCGACTGCTGGAAAAAGCAGACCGTCTGCTCATCGGCGGCGGCATGGCCAACACCTTCCTTGCTGCGCAAGGGAAATCCATGGGCAATTCCCTGGTCGAAGACGATTCCATCGCAACGGCAAAGGATTTGCTGGCGCGTTCTGCGGATCGGCTGCTGCTCCCTGTCGATTTGGTCGTTGGGGATCGATTTGCGGAGGACGCCCAAAGCAAGACGGTCTCGGTTGACGAAGTACCGGCGGGTTGGGGCGCATACGACATCGGCCCCAAGACGGTGGAGTCGTTCAGCCAGGTCATCAACGAGGCGAAGCTGGTGGTTTGGAACGGACCGATGGGCGTGTTCGAGTTCGAGCCCTTCGCCAAGGGAACGTGGGCGATCGCCAAAGCCGTAGCGGCTTGTAAAGGCACGACGATCGTGGGCGGCGGAGAATCGACGGCCGCTGTGCGGCAAGCCGGCTTGACGGACAGCATCAGCCACGTCTCGACGGGCGGCGGCGCCTCGCTCGAGTTTCTCGAGGGCAAAGAACTGCCTGGCGTGGTGGTACTCGAGGATAAATAAGCGTATTTTCGGGTTCTCCTGCTCGGAGACCTTCGCATTCGAAGCAATCGAGAGAGTGATTCGAACGTAATATCCTCGTGCGCGGGTAGATTCTGCTTGGCCGGTTGGCTCGATCAATTGCCGACGGCCACGCAGCTTTTTGTTGTCCCTTTGAAACCTCTCGTCTATAATGTGCGCGGCCTGAGGTTGGAGTTGCTATGAGTTTTGCAAAAGGTGAAAACGTTGGCGCCTACCGCATCATCGAGCAGTTGGGACAGGGAGGTATGGCGACGGTCTATAAAGCCTACCATCCCGCCCTCGATCGTTATGTAGCCATCAAGGCGCTTCATCCGGCGATCATGGAGGACCCCAGTTTTCAGGCTCGTTTCGAACGGGAAGCCAAAGTCGTCGCCAAATTGGAACATCCGAACATCGTTCCGGTATACGATTTTTCCGAGCATGCAGGCCAGCCCTACCTGGTGATGAAGTTCATCGAAGGCGAAACGCTCAAAGCGCGTCTTGCGAAAGGCCCACTCAAGAAGGATGAAGCGCTGCGAATTGTACAGGCCGTGGGGAGTGCATTGACGTATGCGCATGAACACGGCTACCTGCATCGGGATGTCAAACCTTCCAACATCTTGATCGCCCCGGAAGGTGAAATCTACCTTGCAGATTTCGGACTGGCGCGCATCGCAGAAGCAGGCGCTTCGACGCTCTCGGGGGACATGCTCATGGGCACGCCGCAGTATATTTCCCCCGAACAGGCGCAAGGCGTGAAGGATCTCGACGAGGGTACGGACATCTATTCCTTAGGGGTCGTGCTCTACGAACTGGTCGTCGGCCGTGTTCCCTTTTCTGCGGACACCCCTTTCTCGATCATTCACGACCACATCTACACGCCGCTTCCCCTGCCGCGCCAGGTCAATCCGACGGTGCCGGAGGCCGTCGAGTTGGTGCTGCTGAAGGCGTTGGCGAAGGATCGAGAAGATCGCTTTGCCAGCATCGAAGATATGATCGAGGCCTTCTGCGCCGCGGTTACCGGCGGTGATATTGGGGTTCTCGAATCGTTGTCGAAACCTCGCACAAAGAATCATCTGCCTTCGGAATCATTTGCGAAAGCTGCCACGTTGGCCGACATGGCGTCAGCGGACGACGCGCCGCAATCGGAGAGTTTGGGTGAAAAACCGGGTGTGAAGGATTCGTTACGGAAACGAAACCGATGGTTCTGGGTCGTCGCCGGATTGGTGATGACCTGTTGCATCCTGTTTGTTTTTCTCGGCAGCATCAACCAGCTTTCTTCCCGGGGAAAGGCAACCGAGACGAAGGGGCCGGAAGATCGGCCTACGCAGGAAGTCCAACCTGAGGACTTTTCAAACGAAAATGCGGGCGATGTGCTTCGTCGGGCGGAGACGTTGCTAGCGGAAGGCGATGACCGCGGGGCGTACGATGCCTTCATCAAAGCAGGCGATTTTTTCATGGAAGCCGGTGACTTCCCGATGGCCATGGAAACCTACTTGCGGGCGCGCGAGCTCTCACAGAATCCGATGCGTCCTGAGGTGCTCCTGGCGAACAAGCTTTTCCAAGCGCTTTTTTTCGGGGCGCCTGAAGAGCCGATGTGGCCGCTGATCGAGGATCTTTATGATAATTACCCGGATCGCGACGTGATCCAGGTGGCCGCTGCGCGGATGCGTTTGTATGCAGATTCCCCGCAGGCGGCGATGGCTGAGCTGGCTCCCGTGTTGGACCGCAATCCGGACAACGCCGTCGCGAATGTGGTTCTCGTCGAGATCCACATCCATCTCGGCGAGATGGATGTGGCCCGGGAATTACTCACCGGACTTCTGGAGAACAACCGCACGCCAGTATGGCTGGAGGAGAATGTGGATCGAGTACCATGTATTGCAGGAAATTGGAAGATGAATAAAAACATCGCGGAAGCGCTGCAGCTCGTGGAGGAGATGCTTCCTCGCTTGTCCAAACTCAGCGGCGTCGAACGCGTCATTTGCCCGCCCTTCATCGCCTTACCCGCCGTGGCGGAGCGTTTGAAGGACGAGGATGTGTTCGTAGGCTCACAAAACGTTCACTGGAAAGAGGCGGGTGCGTTTACGGGCGAAATTTCTCCCACCATGCTGCAAGGCTTGTGCACGTTTACGATCATCGGACATTCGGAGCGCAGGGCGTATTTCGGTGAAACGGATGAGACGGTTAATTTACGCGTCAGGGCGGCTTTGAGTCATGGTTTGCGACCCATCGTTTGCGTCGGAGAAACGCTGGAACAGCGCGAAGCCGGACAGACGATAGATTTGATCAGCACACAGGTCTCCCGGGGCTTTGCGGACATATCCAAAGAGGATTTCCGCCGCGTCATCGTGGCCTATGAGCCCATCTGGGCGATCGGGACCGGAAAGGCGGCGACAGCGGAGGATGCCAATGAGACCATCGTCGAGTCGATTCGTCCGGTGTTGACGAGCATGTTTGGCGAGGAAATTGCACAGGCCACGCGCATCCAATACGGCGGCAGCGTCAAGCCGGGAAATGCCGCGGAATTCTTCCAGCAGCCGGATATCGATGGCGCTCTGGTCGGCGGTGCCAGTTTACGCGCCGACGATTTCATCGCCATCGTCGAAGCCGCTCGAGTTTAGCTCGAGTAAGATCTACTGCGGAAAGATGCCGGATATCAAAGGACACCCGCCGAGGCGGGTGTCCTTTTTATTTGGCGGGAAAGAATCGTCGTTCGTCCTCAACCGGTACCGAACTGGCGATCCCCGGCGTCTCCCAGGCCGGGCAGGATGTAGCCGTGCTCGTTCAGCCTTTCGTCCACGGCGGCAAGATGAATGGGGACTTCAGGGTGGTGCTTGTGGAGTTCCTCGATGCCCTCCGGTGCGGCGATGAGGCCGACGAATTTGATTTTCTTCACTCCCCAATCCTTCAAGATGTCGATCGTGGCGACGGCCGATCCACCCGTCGCCAGCATCGGATCGAGGATCA
>JARRPX010000085.1 GCA_037382465.1 Anaerolineales bacterium
CGGTTTGATTGTACATGCCGCCGCCGCTTCCAGGACTTCCCGATGGAGGTTGAAGGCCGGCGTAGTTGTTGGCGAAGGTGATTTGGCTTTTCAGCGTGAGGTCTCCGTTCTGATTGTAGATCGCGCCGCCACTTTGCGCAGACTCGTTCAGTTCGAAAAGGGTGCTGGAAATATCGAAACGACCGTTCTCGATATAGATCGCACCGCCGTGGCTTGGCGCGGCGGAACCCTGGACCATGGCGGAGTTCTCCTGGAAGGTATTTCCGCCGAGGGTGAAACGGCCGTCTTCGGCGTAGATGGCCCCACCGTGCGAGCGAGATTCATTGTTGTGGAACTCCACGTTGTAGAAGGCGAACTGTGCTTCGGCGCTTTCGCTGTAGATCGCGCCGCCCTGCCAGGCGATGTTGCCGCGAAAGGTCGTGTGGTTGAGGGTCATGGGAATGCCGACGTCCCCGGCGTTGAAGATGGCGCCGCCCTGGGCGGCACGGTTGGTGAGGAAAAGCGTGTCCTGATCGGCGGTGACGGTGCCGCGGTTGAAGATCGCACCGCCGAAGGTTTGACTGAGATTGGCCTCCAGCGTGACCTGGTTCAAGGTGAGTCCGCCGCCGACGCTGCAGCAGCGCAGCGTTGCCGTTGATGCGCATGTTCGTGGTGATGATCGGAAGCGCGTTGTAGCCGTGTCCGCCGTCGTCGTTGTCCTCGGAGGTGAAGGTGTAGGTGCAGTTCGGATCGAGATTGATGACGGTGGTGTCGTTGTTTGCGTTGGCCGCATTGATGGCGAGGATCAGGTCGTTCTCACTGCAGGTGACGTTGATCACGGATGGTGGATTGCAGCCGGCAAGCAAGATGGTGATGAATTAGGCCGTGAATATCACAGCGCCGGATTTCATTTTTCTACACATGGCGAGTCCTCCCCTTTTGTAATCCGATTATTTGTCTAGAACCTGTTTTCAAGGGGTGTGCGTGGGGTGTGCGGATGATTCGTGGCCCCTCTTGCTTTCTGTAACGATTACTCCATGCAACTTGTGACACATTGATTGTACAACTTGAAGCTTGCGAATACGCCATTCTAATGCGGTCAACAACTCGTACGGCGGAAGGGGAAGTCATTGACAAACTTGATATTGCGTAGTATTCTAAAATTAGAATAATATAGTGATAGGATAATCGTGTGACAAACGCAGAACTGGCGATATTGAGTTTGATTTCGGAAAAACCCCGGCACGGCTACGAAATCGAGAGCGTGATCGAGGAACGCGGCATGCGCGAATGGACGGAGATCGGTTTCTCCTCGATCTATTACCTGCTCAAGAAACTGGAAGACGAAGGTTTGCTTGAGGGAGATCTGGAAGCGGCCGAGCGCGGCCCGGCGCGCAAGGTCTATCACATCACACGTGCGGGGCGGGATGTGCTGCACGCGGGCGTGTTGGAGTCGCTCTCGATTCCGCAGCACTGCTACAGTCCGCTGCAGCTGGGGCTGGCCAACATGCCGGGGATCGGGCAGGAGGAGGCGCTGCTATCGCTGCGCAAGTATCACCAGGCGCTGCAGGAGCGTTCGATGCACATACGCGAACGTCGGGACTCCCAGCGTCCGCTGCCCTACTTCGTGGAGGCGGTGTTCGAACATTCGCTGACGATGATCGAGGCCGAGCAGCAATGGATCGAAAAATTCACCCGGCAGGTGGAGACGGAGAGAGATGACCAAGATTGATTTCAAGAAGCAGATGAAAGACCTGTACAGCCCACCCCGGGGCAGGTTCTCCATCGTGGAAGTGCCGAGGATGAACTACATCATGATCGATGGCCGCGGCGACCCCAACACGGCGCCGGCCTATCAGCAGGCCGTCGAAGCGCTCTACGCCACGGCGTACAAACTCAAGTTCACGAGCAAGAAAGAGCTGGCTAAGGACTACGTCGTCCCGCCACTGGAAGGGTTGTGGGGATCGGAAGGGATGCAGGCAAAACTGGCTGCGGCACAAAATGCGGCGGATTGGCAGGCGATCTTCGCCGTTTCGGATCGGCATGAATGGCGGTGGACGATGATGATCATGCAGCCGGCCTGGATCACGGCAGAGATGGTCACACGAATCCGTGAACAAGTCGGAAAGGCGAAAGATCTCCCCGCACTGGAAAAGCTGCGTTTTGATTCGCTCGACGAGGGCCTTTCGGTTCAGGTATTACACGTAGGGCCGTACGCCGACGAGGGGCCCGTGCTGGCCGAAATGCACCTCGATTTCATCCCCAACAACGGTTACGTCGAAGGCGGGAAGCATCACGAAATCTATCTCAGCGACCCGCGCAAGACGGCACCGGAAAAACTCAAGACCGTGCTGCGGCAGCCGGTTAAGGAGAATAAATGTGTCGATGAATCCTTTGCAAGGTTTTAGATCCTTCGAAACCCATCACTGCGTTACCGGTTCGATGCTGCATGTTTATCACTTCAACAGCCATCCGTTGAGCGAGGACATGCTCCTAGGTATCGGTTCGGGGCTGGGATTCTTCTATTGGCATCAGAAGGGCATGATCCCCATGTTCCTCGGCCGCGGCAACGTGCATCGACCGGGTGTGGAGGGTCTGGAGATTACCACGGGAAGGCGCACCGGCGTCCGCGTGGAACGCTTCCACACCAGCAGCCGCAAGAAAGCCGATGAGGCGCTGTTGGATTCCATGCAGGCGTGCCAACCGCTCATGATTCACGTCGACATGGGCTTTCTGCCCTATTTCGATCTCCCGGATGGCTATCATTTTGGCCAGCACGTCGTGGTCGTGTGTGGCTATGATGCGGCGAGTGGGGACGTACTGCTTGCGGACCGCGATACCGCGCTGCATCCGGTTTCCATGGATGATTTAGCAGTGGCTCGCGGATCGACGTTCAAGCCCTTTCCACCCCAAAATACCTGGTACGGCTTCGATTTCAGTCAAAAAAGGCCGCCAAAACCTGAAGAAGTCCGGCAGGCGATCCGGGATGTGTGCGAGACGATGCTCGAAGGCCCGATTTCCAACATCGGGGTCAGAGGCATACGCAAGGCGGCAAAGATGGTGCGGAAATGGCCGGAGAAGTTGTCCAATGAAGAGTTGAACTGGGCGTGCTTCAACACCTACATCTTCATCGATGCCGAAGGCGGTTCGGGCGGCGGCATTTTTCGCTACATGTACGGCCGTTTTCTGAAGGAAGCGGCAGAGATCACGGGGCAGAAACGCCTGTCGGAGATCGACGATCCGGCCTCGGTGCTGCCGGAGACGACGGATCCGTTGCTGGACATCGCGGATGCGGAAGAATCCATCTGGCGCGAACTGGGTGATCTGTCCACCGTTTGACCGTTGATGCGCTGATCTGCATGACAGCGGATCATTTTCTTCTACCTCGATAAGTTGTAGGTCTCTGCTACAATAGCGGCGTGGGAACGCTGTACTTGGTCGCCACCCCCATCGGAAATCTCGCAGACATCACGCAGCGCGCGATCGACACGCTGCGAGACGTGCGCTGCATCGCTGCGGAAGACACGCGGCACACCGGTAAATTGCTCGGGCACTATCAAATCGATACCCCGTTGATCAGCTATCACGAGTACAGCAAACAAACCCGCATCGAGCGCGTCCTGAACGAACTCGCGGCGGGCGACGTGGCGCTGGTTTCCGACGCCGGAACGCCGGGACTTTCCGATCCGGGATACCGTCTTGTCCGCGCAGCTTTGGATGCGGGTCACGCGGTGACTCCGGTTCCCGGTCCCTCGGCGCCGATCGCTGCGCTGGTCGCCTCCGGACTGCCTACGGACTCCTACATTTTCCTGGGTTATTTGCCGCGTAAAATCTCCGAAAGACACAGCGTGCTGGAAAACCTGGCCGACGAACGCCGTACGTTGATCCTCTTCGAGGTGCCTCACCGCCTGCGACAGGCATTGGACGACATGATATCGATTTTCGGACCCCAACGTCCTGCGGCCGTATGCCGCGAGTTGACCAAGATGCACGAGGAGATCCTGCGCGGCTCGCTGCAGACGATACGTGCGCATTTCAGCGGAGTCGAACCGCGCGGTGAGTTCACGCTGGTGATCGGCGGCGCGCCGCAGGGAGAACGATGGACGAAGGACAAAGTCCAGGCCGAAGTGGTTCGGCGCATGGAACGGGGGAGCAGTCCATCGCAGGTGGCACGAGATATTGCCCTGGAATCCGGCTGGGCGCGGCGCGAAGTGTATCAGTTAATCATGGAGGAGAAATGAAACTGGACGATCTGCAACACATTCGATCTTGCGATCCCGAGGGGTTACTGACCACGATCGACTCCCTTCCGGATCAACTCCAGGAAGCATGGGAGCTGGGGCGTAAACTGCCGTTGGGAGACATTTCCGGTGTTCGGCGTATCATCATCGCCGGCATGGGAGGCTCGGCCATCGGCGGCGATTTGCTCGCCGCCTACGCTGCGCCGATGTGTGCAGTGCCCATCCAGGTTTGGCGCAATTACGATCTGCCCGCGTACGCCGACGGCCCGGAGACGCTGGTCGTCGCTTCATCTTTTTCGGGCAACACGGAAGAGACGAATTCGGCGCTGGAACGCGGCGTTGAAACGGGCGTCCAGCTTCTGGTCGTGACGACGGGTGGACGCTTGGCAGAACGAGCCGAATCTCTGGGTATTCCCCTCTGGCGGTTCGACCATCCTGGACCGCCGCGGGCGGTGGTAGGTTTCTCTTTTGGTCTGCTCCTGGCGGCGATCAGCCGTCTGGGATTGATCCCCGACCCGCAGGAGGACCTCATGGGGGCCGTGCAAGCCATGCAAGAGCAGCAATCCCGGCTGCGCGCTGAAGTTCCCGTCGTGGAAAACCCGGCGAAACGCCTGGCCGGGCAGTTGGTCGACCGTTGGCCGACGATCATCGCTGCGGATTTTCTGGCGCCGGTCGCGCGTCGCTGGCGAACGCAGATCGCCGAGCTGGCCAAGGCCGTGGCGCAGTTCGAGGTCCTGCCGGAAGGAGATCACAACATGGTGGCCGGCGTCGTGAATCCGGAGGCGTTGTTCGCTGAAACGATGATCGTTTTTCTGCGTGCGGCGCACAATCATCCCAGGAACCTGGCACGCATCGATGTAACCAGGGAAATCATGATGGTGGAGGGGTTCAACACCGACGTCGTCGAAGGCCACGGTGACTCTCCCCTGGCACAGCAATGGACGGCGCTGCACTTTGGAGATTACGTAAGCTATTATCTGGCCATGGCATACGGGGTCGATCCAACACCGGTGGATGCGATCGAGGATCTGAAGGCGCGGCTGAAGGAATTTCCCGCGTAGGAGGCGGCATGAGATCCCCTGTTTCAGGCATGCCGCGAGCCTTGCTCGGCGGCGCGGCCCTGTTTCTCGCCTTGGCGGCGTTGTTTCTACTCGCCACGCCGCGGGTCGTACAGATCGAGCCGCAAGACGGCAGCGGCGACGTCTCATCGAGGCGTGCGTTTCAAATTACGTTCACCCATGAGATGGACCACGCCTCCGTCGAATCTCGAATTTCCTTCATACCCGATGTGCCGGGCGACTTCACGTGGGAAGATCGGACCTTGACGTTCCAACCGCAGGCGGGCTGGCCCGAAGGCGCCAGGGTGACGCTGCGATTGAAATCCGGCGCCAGCGCCAGGATCCTTCTGCCGATGCTGCGCAGCTACACCTGGTCCTTTCAGATCACAAAAAGGCGAATTCTTTATCTGTGGCCCGAATCCGGTCCGGCGGATCTCTATCTCCGCCATCTGGAAGGTGAGGATGCGGAGCGCCTGACGCAGACCGAAGCGGGTATTCTCGATTACAGCCTGGATCCCGGCGGAGACACCGTAATCTACTCGACGATGCGCGCGGATGGTAACATCGAGCTGCGGGCGATTTCACTTTCGAGCGGGGAGGACCGCTTGCTGTATGCATGTCCACAAGGGGATCACTGTCAGGAAATTGCCCACGAACCCGATGGGCAGCGGATCGCTTTCGAGCGTTTCGGCTTCGTCTCCGGGCAAGGCGGGCAGCCGTTTCCGGGACCGAGCAGTGTATGGGTGCTGGATTTGGAATCCGGGGACGAAGCGCTGCCGGTCGGAGACTTGGACCACGCCAGATCCAATCCCGACTGGTCGACGACCGGCCGTTTGGCGTACTACGATGATACCTTGAAGGCGATCGCTCTCGTGGATGTCGAAAATGGTCTCGGGGAAAGCCCGTTCAACTTCATTCCCAACGATCTGGGGCTGAATGGCGCCTGGTCGCCGGACGGCCAGGATTTGATCTACGCGTCCATCGTCATCGTGGAGGGCGACTCGAGCGACGATTCGCAGGTGGACTTTTACAGCCACGTCTATCGTATGGACGTCGCTACGGGCAGCATTGCGGATCTGACGGGGGACGAAGCGGGGCAGGTGGAGGACGCCGCGCCGCTCTATTCCCCGGACGGAGAATGGATCGCCTTCACCCGCAAATACCTGGATAACGAGCGCTGGACTCTCGGCCGGCAGCTGTGGATCATGCGCGCGGACGGATCGGATCCCCGGCAATTGACCGCTGAGCCGAACTTGCACGTGTCTTCCGTCGTCTGGAGCCACGATACTCGGATGTTGACCTTCGTGCGCAAGAACCAGGCAAACCTCACGCAGCCGATCGAAATCTGGGTGATCGGAGTCGATGGGGAGGACGCGGAACTGCTGGTCGAAGGCGGCTACGCGCCGCAGTGGGTCCCGTAGTCCGTTTGCCGGCCCCGGGATTTCGGATTCCACATCACGATTTTTCGCGAAGGAGGAAAGCATGGCGGATGTAATCCGTCTACCCATTCAAACGAGTGATGGGCGCCCCTTGATGCACAAGTTCTACCGCCAGAAGGGGGAAGCGGATGGTCTGATCGTCCTTTTACCCGGGGGAAACTACGGTGTCGATGGGCCGATGTTGTACTACCTCAGCGAGATGCTGCAGGCATCCGGTTGGGATTCCTTCGCCGTGACCTACGGCTACCAGACGCGCATGGAAGAGCTGTCTCTGGAGACGATTCCCGGGTTGGTCGGCGAATGTATCGCTGCGGTCCAATACCTGCTCTCCGAGCGCAGCTATCCCCGTATCGGTTTTGCGGGAAAGTCGATCGGCGCCAGCGTCGCCGCCCACATCTGCCAGTTGGAACCCGGGCTCGAGGCGGCGCGCCTCGTCTTGTTCAATCCACCATTTGGGCATCCTTTTTTCGATGCTACTTTCATGGAGACCAGGCAGCCCGCTTTCCTGGCTACCGGAACGTCGGATCGTTTTTTCAACGAAGCGGCTATCGGTTATCTACGCGCTTCGCGGCTCTTCGAACTCTGCGTCGTCGAGGACGCCGATCACAGCATGGACGTGGTGGGAAATCTCGAGGCCTCCGTGGAAGCCGTCAAGGGAGTCGTCGCGAAAGCGGTGGCGTTCTTGACGCCGGAATGAGCGTGCGGTGATTCATTCGACTCCGTAAAGCAAGTGAGCGATTGTGATGAATGAAGTTCCCCGGCTGGTGACCTTGGCCAAGATGATCGATCATTCGCTGCTGCATCCGACTCTCACGGATGAAGCGATCGTAAAAGGCTGTGAGCTGGCAAAGGAGTACGACGTAGCCACGGCCTGTGTGAAACCGTACGCCGTTCGCATGGCGGCTGAGGTGCTGCATGGTTCGGATGTCGGTGTTTGCGGCGTGGCCGCATTTCCGCACGGCAACAGCACCACGTCGCTAAAAGTCCGGGAAGCGGATGAATCCGTCTTGGAAGGTGCGAGTGAGATCGACATGGTCGTGAACGTCGGCAAGGTCCTTGGAGAGGATTGGGACTACGTCGCCGGGGAGATCGACGCGGTTAACGAGGCCGTCACGGGACGAGGTGCGATCCTGAAGGTCATTTTCGAGAACGATTACCTCGAAGATGTACACATCCGCAGGTTGTGCGAGATATGCTCGCAGATCGGTGTGGCTTACGTCAAGACCTCGACCGGATACGGATTCGTGAAACAAGCCAACGGCATGTATGCGTATGCCGGCGCCACCGATCACGATCTGCGTCTCATGCGCAGGTGCAGTGACCCCGACGTAGGCGTAAAAGCGGCGGGCGGGGTGCGGACGTTGGACGACTTGCTCCGGGTCCGCAGTTTGGGCGTCACACGTATCGGCGCAACGGCGACCGTCGAGATTCTCGAAGAGGCAAAGCGGCGAGGTTTTCGATAGCGGGCCGTCGCCGGGCCGAACTCTGGTCGATGGATTTCAAAAGAGGGGATTTCCCATCAAGCGAGGCGCTCGATGGGTGATGCGCAGGCAGGGAAGGTGACATGAGTATTGCGAGGGACATCGAACTCAGGCACGACACGGGAAGGATAATTCTTCGCCCTCCACAAATGAAGGACGCCGAGTCGATTTATGAAGCGGTGCACGCATCCTTGAGCGAACTCATGCCCTGGATGGATTGGTGCTCTCCGGATTATTCGATCGATGACACATTGGAAAGGTTGGAAACACTTCCTCGTATATGGGACGATGGAGAAGCGTACGATTTCGCGATGGTCGATGCAGATCGCGGCCAACTCCTCGGTTTGTGTGCGCTCAGCCAGATCGTTCAACGCCATCGATTCGCCAATCTTGGCTATTGGGTTCGTTCCGACCGTACGGGTAAAGGCATCGCGACGGAAGCGGCGCAGCTCCTGACGCGGTTCGGCTTTCGAGTGGTTGGGCTGCAGCGTGTCGAAATCGTCGTCGGTGTGGAGAACTGGGCCAGCCGGCGGGTTGCCGAGAAGGCCGGCGCACTTTTCGAAGGGATCCTGCGTAAGCGTATCAAGATCGGCGATCGACATATCGATGCGGCCATGTATTCGCTCGTTCCCGATGATCTTCGATAGGGATGGAGGGAAACCGTGTCGATGAAACACATCCCTCCCGGGCTTACTCTGCTCCTGCTCGCCCCGATTCTGGGAGAACTCGTCTCCCGTCACCAAACGCCGTTGGCGTTCATCCAGCCCCTGAATTTTCTACTGCTCTCGCTTCCCTACGGTTTGGGTGCGTTGGTCTGCCGCGAGCTGACGGTTCGCTGGCACAAGGGGGGGTTCAGTTTGCTGCTGCTCGGTGCGGCTTACGGCATCTACGAGGAAGGCGTCGTGGTGCGTTCGTTGTTCAATCCCCGTTGGGATGAACTGGGGGCGCTGGCGCAGTACAATCACGTCGCCGGAGTAAACTGGACATGGTCGGCGATGGTGATCCATTTTCACACGCTGATCAGCATCGGCGCCAGCGTGATGCTGGCCGAGATACTGTATGCCGATCGACGACGGCAGCCATGGCTCGGCGATAAGGCACTGACCGCCTGCTTCCTGGGCTTGCTTTTGTGGGCTCCGCTGGGATGGTGGATGACTTCCTATCGGCCGCCAATGGGGTGGTACATCCTCGCCTGGATGGCCGTATTTGCCTTGGCCTGGATGGCGCATCGTTTGCCGGCGCTTCCACGTTCTCAATTTCGACGAACCGTCCCCCACCCGTTGGCCTTCTTTCTGCTCGGTTTGGTGAACATGACCATTTTCTTTTTCACGATTTTCCTCACCGCGGAGGCAGCCAGACCACCGTTGGTGGTAACGATGATGTTCCTGGTGCTGCTCGACGCCGCCACGCTGTGGTTGACCATGCGGTGGTCCAATTATGGCGCGGATTGGGACGACCGCCACCGGCTGGCTTTGATTGCAGGATTTCTGGGTTTTTTTATCTACTTCAGCGTCGATCAGGATCTTGCCGACTGGCAGGGATCGAGCGTGGTGGCTATGGCGACGGTCCTGGCACTGTGGCGTTTGAGACGTGATGTTGCCGCTCGGTTGAATTCGAAAGGCATCGATAAGCCCCAACCCGAAGCTGTATGATTCAGGGAAACCAATCTCAACACTCAGAAACCACTCTCCGAAGATGGTGCATGGATTGCGGTTTGATGGTGTAAGATGAGAGCGTATCCAGAGGAACCTTGAATTCGAAATGCGTTCAAAGGTCTCTCATGCGGCAGTCACATAGATCAAGTTCCAGGGATAAGACAGATGAGAGATCGAAAAAACCCTCGTATTTGGACGACCAAAACGTTCGACCGGTTGTCCCCATACTACGACAGATTCATGAAGCTCTTCTTCCCCATCGGCGAAACCGGGCGCGAGAAAATCGTGGAGAAACTGACCACCGGCACGCTTCTCGACGTGGCTTGCGGCACGGGGACGCTGCTGGCGATGGCCAGGGAAAAGGGGTTGAAGTGCTACGGCGTGGATCTTTCAGGGGGAATGCTCGCACAGGCGCAGCGGAAGGTGCCAAACGCCGAGTTCCAGCGGGGGAGTTTTTACCGTTTGCCGTACGCTGAGGGCAGCTTCGATCAAGTCGTTGCCACGAACGCCCTCAGTGGTGACGCGATCGATGCCGGGGAAGCGCTGCGCGAGATGGTACGGGTTTGTAAAACAGGGGGACGAATCTACATCGCTGAGTGGCCGAAAACGGATGATGAATCGATTACTGAGAAGATCGTGATTTGGCTCGCGAGTCTCAACGACGATGCTCCCCAAGACTATTTTGGAATGTTCCGTGAAATGGGGTATGAGCCGGAAGTCGATGCGCTTGATAAACGTTATCACATATTCGCCATTCGTAAGTGATTTCGAATCGAGCCATCAAGAAGCAACATGCCGATGCCGTAACCAAAGGGGGTCATCCTGCATTCGGGTTCAATGTGGATCTCGATTTCGGTATGCGGATAGAATTCCTGCAGCGATTTCAAAGAACCTTCGAGAGACGCGAACGTGTGTTTGCTTCAGGTTTCGAGAGCATGAGGAGGATTCTCGCATGAATACTGACAATGGATGGGTGAACAGTTTGATCGGGATCGCCGCAATCGGAGGCGTGATTACCGGCGTCGCCGGACTTCTCGCCGCCCTGGTGTCCGCCCTGGGTGGGGGTTGGATGGCCGCAGGCGTCTGTCTCATCGCTGCCGCTCTGGCGTTCGGCCTGTTGGCGGGCGCGTTGCTTGGAGGATCTTCAAGGCCAGAGAGGTGAAACCCAGAGCGCGGCCTGTGGCCGCGTCAATCTGCCGAAAAATCACCCAACTCCGGTTTGATGGCACGCAGCAGGTCATCCCGTTGGAGGATGATGCCCGCGTTGCGGATCCCGGCGCCGATGGAGATGGTTTCGTGATCCATGATCCTGCGGTCGGCGAGGATACGCAGGGGCGCGGGCAAACCGAAGGGCGAAACCGCGCCGGTTTCGTAGCCCGTAATCGTGCGCACCTCATCTGCTTCCGCGGTGGTGATGCGCGAAACCCCCAGGTGGTGGCGTAATTTCGGCCAATCGACTTTTCCCGGACCCGGCATGAGCACCATGACGTAGCGCTCGTCTTCGAGCCGAAACACCAGACTGCGCACGATTTGATCCGGCAGCAGCCCGCGCTCACTCGCCGCCTGTTCGAGCGAACGCAGCGGCCTGGTGTGCAGGTGCAGGCGGTGAGGGATATTGAGGGAATCCAGCGCGCAGGTGACGGGAGTTGTGGTCATCGGTTACCTATTATTCTATCGCAGCGACAATAAAAATCTCGAGACCTACTTTTAAGATATCTGCTATAATACGCCGGCCGCTCGGATCCAGCGGACCGAGACGGTAAAAGGTTGTTCTGCATCCCGCCCAGGTCCAGGCGGGCACGTACCCCGGACCGATGGGCATCTCACTCGAAGGAGGAGATAGCCGTGTCAAATTCATCCGATTCCCTAAAACGCAAGAAAGTCACCACGCGTACATTCCAGCAGAAAAAAGCGCGCGACGAGCCGATCAGCGTACTCACGGCCTACGATTACGCCACTGCGTTGGCCGTCGACTTGGCCGAGATCGATGCCATTCTTGTTGGTGACTCGCTAGGCATGGTAGTCCTGGGCTACGAAAACACCCTGCCGGTGACCATGGACGACATGCTGCATCACTGCAAAGCCGTGGCCAGGGGCGCCACGCATGCTCTGCTGATCGGCGATATGCCCTTCATGTCCTACCAGGTTTCCGTGGAAGAAGCGGTGCGCAACGCGGGCCGCTTCATCAAGGAAGCGGGCATGGATTCAGTGAAGCTGGAAGGTGGGCGCGAGCGAGTCCCGGCGATCGAGGCCATCGTTTCCGCGGGCATCCCTGTACAGGGACATCTCGGCCTCACGCCGCAGTCGGTGCATCAATTCGGCGGCTATCGTGCTCAGGGCAAATCGGCCCAGGCAGCCAAACGGCTGCTCGATGACGCCTTACTGCTGCAGGAGGCCGGCTGCTTCTCCATCGTCTTCGAAACGATTCCCGCGCGCCTGGGACGCTTGATCTCGAAGCGCTTGGAGATTCCCACCATTGGCATCGGGGCGGGCGCCGGCTGCGACGGACAGGTGCTGGTCTCGCACGACGTGCTGGGCCTCTTCGAGCGCTTCACTCCACGCTTCGTCAAGCAATACGCCGATTTTCACAGTGAAATGGTGAAAGCTTTCGCTGATTACAAAGCTGACGTCGAAAGCGGCCGCTTTCCGGCGGACGAGCACAGCATCGAAATGCCGGACGAAGAATGGGACGCGTTGACCGGGCTGCTCGATGATTGAGAGAAAGTATGCCGCCTGAGTCGATTTTGATCGCCGGGATCGGCGCATTGGCGTGCTACTTCGCCGCACGCCAGGCGCCGTATGCCGAAGTCACGCTGCTGGGAACCTGGCCGCAGGGGTTGGCGGCGCTCCAGGAGAACGGCGTGCAGCTGACGGCAGCGGACGGTGAAACACGCTCCTTCAAGGTGCGCGCTACGAACGATCCGGCAGACTGTGAAGGACATCGCAGCGCGTTGGTTCTTGTGAAGTCCTGGCAAACCGGGCGTGCGGCGGAGCAATTGGCTGCCTGTCTGGACGAGGACGGCGTGGCGTTGACGCTGCAGAACGGTTTGGGCAATTTCGAGATCCTGCAGCGCGTCCTGGGGGAACCGCGGGCGGCGCAAGGGGTGACGACCACAGGCGCAACGTTGTTGGGGCCGGGCCGCGTCCGGGAAGGTGGAGAGGGCGTGGTCCTCATCGCCGAACATCCGCGTTCGGCACCGCTGGTCGAATTGTTGGAGACGGCGGACTTCGAAGTTGAAATTGCCGCAGACATGGAAAGCGTACTCTGGGGGAAGATGGTCGTCAACGCGGCCATCAATCCGCTGACGGCGATCCTCGGCGTTCCCAACGGCGATTTGCTGGAGCAGCCGCACGCGCGCCGGCTGATGCAAGCCGCTGCCGCGGAGGTGGCTTGCGTGGCGCACGCTTGCGGCGTTACCTTGCCGTACAGCGATCCGGCCGAAGAAGTGGAACGCGTTGCAAGACAGACGGCACAAAACCGCTCCTCCATGCTGCAGGATGTCACCCGCGGCGCACCGACCGAGATCGACGCCATCAACGGCGCCGTCGTAGAGGCGGCTGAAGAAATTGGCTTGAAGGTACCAGTCACCGAAACGCTGTGGCATTTAGTCCACGCCTTGGTTTCGGTCAGCCGGAGAGATGCGTGATGAGAATCGTTGAGAGCATACAAGAGTTACGAAGTGCACGTGCGGAACTCGAATCGCCTTTGGGTTTCG